>JAYEFV010000043.1:0-5681 GCA_034658755.1 Thermodesulfobacteriota bacterium
CGTCATGGAATATTTTGTGGATAACGGTGTTGAAGCAGAACGGCTTACGGTGAAAGGTTTTGGGTTAACGAAGCCGGCCGTAAGCAACGACACCGAGGAAGGCCGTGCCAAAAACCGAAGGGTTACATTAACGCCGGTTAAATAAACAATCCGGTTATTAATGACTATACAGGTATGAAGATGGGGGCAGATAAGATAGTTATCCGGCCCCCATTTTTATAATCCAGATTTGATCGGTAAACACTTTTTTATTAACAAAGGGGGTTAGGGATGGAAGATTTAATTGCAAAGATATGGGAATTATTAACAATTTACGGGCTTAAAGTCATTGCCGCGATTGTAGTTTTTATCGTGGGCCGATGTATAGCAAAGGGTTTGACAAAGTTTACAGAAAAAGTTATGAACAAAAGGAAGGTTGACCCTACAATCGTCTCCTTTGCCGGAAATATGACTTATATCGCTTTATTGGTGTTTGTGGTTCTGGCAGCTCTCGGACAGCTTGGTATCCAAACAACCTCATTTATTGCGGTTATCGGTGCGGCAGGCCTGGCTATCGGTCTTGCGCTTCAAGGATCTTTGTCAAATTTTGCTGCAGGCTTTCTGATGGTCATTTTTCGTCCGTTCAAAGTCGGTGATTATATTGAAGGAGCAGGGGTTGCCGGTACTGTTGAAACGATTCAGATCTTTACCACCCAGTTGCAGACCCCCGATAACAAGACGGTGATTATACCCAACGCCAGTTTGACAGCAGACAACATCACGAACTGGTCGGTTAAAGGAACACGACGCGTTGATCTGGTAATGGGTATCGGCTATGGAGATGATATCGATAAAGCAAGGAACATAATGGAGGATATCCTGGCAAAGGACGAACGCATCCTTAAAGATCCCGCTCCGAATATTGCTGTTGTGGAATTGGCGGAAAGCAGCGTGAATTTTGTGGTTCGTCCCTGGGTGAAGGCGGAACACTACTGGGACGTCTATTTTGACACAACTGAAAATATTAAGAAAAGTTTCGATGCTGGAGGCATCAGTATTCCGTTCCCACAGCGCGACGTGCATATGTATGAGCATAAGGAATGAGAGGCACAAACAGGCTTGCATTTCTTTTAATTATAAAACCGTAAGTAAAACAACATCAAACAAGGAGGTAATATCATGAAAAAGTACTACATTAACGGACTGTTCCTATTAATGATCAGCACCCTGGTGTTAAGTTGCGGCGGCAAGACCGTACAAAAGACCGCGCCGTCTTTTGAACCGTATAAGTTTAACGCAAATCAGTATGAGCCCAAGGTGGACAATTTTGTGGTGATCCTGGACACATCTTATTCAATGAATCATAAATACGGGCAGAAAAAAAAGGTCGAGATTGCCAAAGAGTTCTTAGCCGCCATGAATGAGACGCTTCCGGAATTGAATTATAATGGTGCTCTCATAACATTTGGTCATGATGATTCAATCATGGCTGATTACGGACCGACTCAATATTCAACTTCAGGGTTTGGATCTGCCCTGAACGCCACAAAGAAGCCCAGCGGAAATAGTTCTTATCCTCTGGCGGATGCCATTAACGCTGCCGCTGGTGACTTGGAGTCAAGTCAAAGTCAAATACCAGTGATTATCGTTAGTGATGGAGATAAGATGAACCAGGCCCCGGTAAAGGCTGCGGAGGCTTTGAAAGCTAAGTTAGGTGACCGGCTTTGCATATACACGGTGCTGGTGGGAGATGATCCTGCCGGCAAAAAGATTCTGGATCAGATTGCCAAAGCGGGAGTTTGTGGATATTCAACCACTGCCGACAGTCTCGCTTCTTCGGGGAGCATGGCCGGTTTTGTAGAAGGAATGTTTTTAGCCAAACCTGCTCCCAAGCCGGTTGCAGAACCGATGGACAGCGACGGGGACGGCGTGCCGGACGATCTGGATAAATGCCCCAATACGCCTAAAGGCGCCACTGTGGATGCAAGGGGTTGCTGGACCTACGCAGCGGTGGTGATGTATAACTTTGACAGTGCTGAAATTAAGTCCGAAGCCTTTCCCATGCTTGATGAGGCGGTCTCCATCCTGAAAAAGAACCCGGAGCTCAAGGTTGAGGTTGATGGTCATACGGATAATATTGGTTCTGCCGAGTATAACTTGAAACTTTCTGAAAGACGTGCCAATGCCGTCATGGAATATTTCGTGGACAAAGGCGTTGAAGCGGAACGGCTTACGATCAAGGGTTTTGGGTTGACCATGCCGGCCGTAAGCAACGACACCAAGGAAGGCCGTGCCAAAAACCGAAGGGTTACATTAACGCCGGTTAAATAAACAATCCGGTTATTAATGACTATACAGGTATGAAGATGGGGGCAGATAAGATAGTTATCCGGCCCCCATTTTCATAAGCCAGATTGATTGGCAAACACTTTAATTAAAATAAAGGAAAAACCACATGAAAAGAGTAAAGCTGTTTTTAGTATTGTTATTAACATGGGTTTTCACATCTGCATGTGCACACATGATGTGCTCTGAAAAAACCTCCCCGACCATCCAGGCGATTTTGAAAAGAGGAGAGTTGGTCGTTGGAACTGCCGGGAATATGCCTCCTTTGAATATGACAGACAGAAAAGGGGAGATTATCGGTCTTGAAGTTGATATGGCAAGATATTTTGCCGGAGCCATGGGAGTAGAACTCAATCTCGTGAAAAAACCATTCCCGGAACTATTACCGGCCCTGGAGGCGGGTGAGGTCGATATGGTTCTTTCCGGGATGACCATCACACCGGAACGCAATTTGAAGGTCGCCTTTGCCGGGCCGTATATCATTTCCGGAAAAGCGTTTTTGACAAAATATAAACACATTGTTTCGACCAAAGATGCGTCTGAACTGAACCTGTCTGAAATGCGTTTTGTGGCCTTGGAAAGTTCTACCAGTGAAACACTGGTAAAAGAAATAATGCCCATGGCCCAACTGATTACAACCAAAAATTATGATGATGCCATTGCAATGGTTTTGCAGGATAAAGTGAATGCCCTGGTTGCTGATTACCAGATCTGTCTGGTTTCTCTTCTCCGATATCCGGACCAAGGTTTAATTTCAATAATTACTCCCTTTACATATGAGCCGTTGGGTATTGCATTACCGGCCGGCGATCCCCATTTGATTAACTGGGTAAATAACTTTCTAAATACCTTAATAAAGTCCGGTGAACTGGACAAACTAAGATTCCGTTGGATAAAGGACGGTTCATGGTTAAAAGAGTTGCCGTAAAACGAATCAAAAAATCGCTCAATTTAGGTTAAAATTCATTAAAGAAAGGAGATTTTAAAATGAAGCTTCTGAGGGTCTGTGTAGTAATCATCCTTCTATTTTCCGGAGTCGGCTTTATCGGATGTGGTGGCGGAGGCGCCGACATCAAAACCAAATCCACGACAGTAGGTCAAGAATTAACTGATCTCGATAAAGCGTATAAAGACGGTATAATTACTGAAAAAGAATATAACAAAGCCAAAAAGGATATTTTAAAAGGGAAGTAATAGGCGGCAATGAGCCACATTTCGAAACATTAAACTATTTTTTGAAATAAACACATTATGATCTTTCTCGGTTTTGTTTATGACCGATAAGGGAAAGAGCCATGTCGTTAATAGCTTGCCACGACTGTGATTTGATTAATCGGGTTGACCCTGTGCCCGAAGGAAGCGCAGCCAGGTGTTCTCGGTGCGGCGGGCTATTGTATCAGCACAAACGCGACAGTTTGGAGCGTACGCTGGCATTGACGGTGACGGGCCTTATTCTGTTTGTGGTGGCGAACGCCTTTCCTTTTTTAGGCTTCAAACTCAAAGCCCAGGTCCACGAGACCGTATTGATTACTGGTGTCCAGGAGCTTTATCATCAGGGGATGTGGATCCTGGCAACCGTGGTACTGTTGACGACCATTGTCATTCCGGCAGCACAGATGATGGGGTTGCTGTATGTGCTGGTACCGCTCAGGCTGAACCGGCTCCCCTGGAAGCTGAAGGAAGTGTTTCGGTTCACCCAATCCCTGCAGCCCTGGGCCATGATGGAAGTGTTTATGCTGGGTATTCTGGTTTCCATTGTAAAACTGGGCAAAATGGCCACCATCGTACCGGGCATCGCCGCGTTTGCATTCATGGCCTTGATCTTTATTTTGGCCGCGTCCATGGCGGTATTGGATCCGCATGAGGTGTGGGAAAGAATAAAAATTCAAGAGAGTACCCGCGGCATCCCCGCTGCACGGGCCAACCTGATCGGCTGTCATACCTGCCATCTCCTGTGCCGTTCACCTTCCCGCGGGGTTCAGGGATTGACCTGTCCGCGATGCGGCACGCGCCTGCACCGGCGCAAGCCCAACAGCATTGCGCGGACCTGGGCACTGATCCTGGCGGCCGCAATATTTTATGTTCCGGCCAACGTGCTGCCGATCACCATTGTCACCTCTTTGGGGAAAAAGCAGGCCGATACCATCATTAGCGGAGTCATTTATTTTATTTCCACAGGCATGTGGCCCATTGGGTTAGTGATCTTCGTGGCCAGTGTCTTTGTGCCATTGTTAAAACTTTTGGCTCTCAGTTATTTGTCTTTTTCGGTCCAGCGAAAATCCGGATGGCGACCCGTGGATCGCACGAAAATCTATCGAATGGCAGAGGTTGTGGGCCGCTGGTCCATGGTGGATGTGTATGTGGTGACCATCCTGGTTGCCATGGTGAATTTAGGCGCCCTGGCAAACATCGAAGCCGGTCCTGCGGCACTCTATTTTTGCAGCGTGGTGATCATCACTATGTTCGCGGCCATGAGTTTTGATCCCAGATTAATCTGGGACAATTGTGAGGAAAACCATGAATGAACAGCAAATCCAAGAAACCGCTGCTTCGGGTGCGGCTCAGGCCGTTGTTAAACCCAAAAAAAGCATTTCCATTGTCTGGATCGTGCCTTTGGTCGCTCTTTTGATCGGTGGCTGGCTGTTATACAAGGCCGTGACCGAAAAAGGGCCCACCATTACGATTACCTTCGAAAGCGCCGAGGGGCTGGAAGTCGGCAAAACCAAGATTAAATTCAAAGACGTGGAAGTGGGTCAAGTGGAGGATATCCAACTCAGCCCGGACCTGTCGCAAGTCATGGTAACGGCTCAGTTGACGCGAGATGTCAAAGACTATTTATCGGAAAACACCCGCTTCTGGGTGGTTCGAGCCCGGGTGGGTGGCGGCGCAGTTTCCGGACTTGGCACCCTTTTTTCCGGGGCTTATATCGGCATGGATCCGGGAAAACCCGGCAAGACGGCCCGGTCCTTCAAAGGGCTGGACACGCAACCCATCGTAACCACGGATCTGCCCGGCCGCCATTTCGTGCTCAAGTCGGAAAGACTGGGTTCACTGAATGTTGGCAAGCCTGTGTATTTCCGACAGATCCGGGTGGGCCAGGTTGTGGCATACGAAATGGAAAAAGACGGACAAGCCGTTGATATCAAGATATTTATTTATGCCCCACATCATGAGCGCGTGCATAAAAATACGCGTTTCTGGAATGCGGGGGGGCTGGACGTATCCGTTGATGCCGGCGGCATCAAGGTCAACACGGAATCCTTTGTGGCCATTATGATCGGAGGGATTGCCTTTGAGAACCCGAAGGATTTGGAACCCGGTCCGGCCGCCAAAGAGGGTGAGATCTTTCGGCTGTA
>JAYEFV010000044.1:0-5635 GCA_034658755.1 Thermodesulfobacteriota bacterium
GAACATATTTTTCGCTGACATCTACAGCGTTACACCATAATTCCTCAAATTTATTTTTAGCAAAATCATAGTCGCTTCTGTTTTTCAATTCCACGTTGAATTCAAGATTGTCAACCAGCCCGGCCTTTGTAAAATTGCTGGAGCCTGTAATAATGCGTCCGGCATCCCTGTCGTCTTCAGTAAATGTCATAATATAGAGTTTGGCATGTATGTTCTGTGACGGATAAGCCCTTAATTCCAATTTGCCGTTTCTAACCCATTCCATAAATTTATTTACGCCTTCTTCAACTTTTCTATTGTCCTCAGAATCCTCCATTTCTTTTTGAACAAGATTTTCAATTTCCTGCTTGGTTTCGGCATGCGAGAAATCAATTTGTTGCTGTTTGGGTTTTTTGGCTTTTTCCAGTAATTCGAAAGTTTGTCTGCTTGTGCTGATTCCGATAAGAATTCTTATCTTTTCTGTGTTTTCTAAAGACTGGTAGATGGCGTGAAACCCGCTGGAATAGAAGTAACCCACAAGGCAGTCAAAGAATGAAGTGTTTTTAATAAGGACTTCAAACCGCTCTTTAAGTGTTTGATTTTCTTCGTTTGTAATAAATGATAAATCGGTGTTCATATTAATTCCTCTTTAACACTTTTAAGAAACATCTGAACATCTGGGGTCTTGGGGGCCGCAGCTTAATTGTTAGGCTACTTATGGGACGTTATGTTGCAAGTATAACTAAGGTGTGAGTTAAAAACAATCAATTTACCAGAAATTTACAGACTCATTATCTCAAACTTTCTCTGCCGGTTCAAAAACCGCTTTGACTTTTATACATCAACACCCATCAATAATAACTACTGTTTGTACAGCTTTATGTCATTCTTTCTGCATAAATTCCAACCGTTGCAACATTGTTGTCTAAGAGACTCTGCAAAAAATCCTGTTCCTTGCACAAATCACGTTCAAATCCGGTATTGATTCATCTCAGTATTGTCAGCCCTGAAAATTTGAAGTTGTCGTTAAACTTAAACAGCACCGGAAAATGTTTCAGGTCTTTCTTCCTTAGCTCAAAAGCAAAGTTGCCATAATCCGGCTTGCTGCCCTTTTCTTTTCTCGGGCCGATGCATATATTTAGAGTTTTGATTTATATGAGTTAAGGTTTCAGCTAATTTTCTTCCTTTAGCCAGTTGAAGAAATTGCTGATTACAATCTTTTTTCCTTTAATGTCCAATTGATCATCATATCCACTTACAATAATTTGAGCATTGGAGACATTGAATTGTTTCATTGCTTCATACAGGCCGGAGAACTCTCTTTTTTCATTCTTCTTATTGAGTTTCCAGCAGACATTGATCAGCCTGTCGATTCTGGTCCCTTTTCTTATAAGAAAATCAACTTCTCCTTTTCCTTTCCAATAGAAGATCTCTTCTCCTTTTCTTCTCAAAGCCAGATAAACTACGTTTTCAAATATCCTCCCTATGTTTTCAGAAAACCGGAACGACACTGCATTATAGAGCCCAGGGTCAATGGCATAGACTTTATACGGATTGGCCTTTTGTTTCGTAAAGGAGTAAGAGAAATAATCTGTTGTTTGTACCAAAAAGACTTCTCTGGCATATTCCAAAAATTTATTCGCCGTGGGTTGAGATATCTTTTGCCTTTTTTCTGCCTGATATCCGGAGAAATGCGTTGCCACATTGGCATACAAATTCAGGCAAAATTCTTTTAGTTTCTTTATATCCCTGACTTGATATCGCTGAATAATATCCTTTTCTATCACGGCAGTGTAATAATCTTTCAGGATCTGCATCTTGTCTTTTTCTTCTTCCGTCAAAACCACCTGAGGAAAACCGCCGAAGCGAGTGTATTGATTGAAAAGGTTGCGCAGAGCAGGAGAACCTTTTCCCCTTGATCTTTCGATCATTTCTTCTTTTTCTTTAAATGCCAGAAACTCTTGAAAACTTAAGGGGAAGACTTCATTGGAAACTATTCTTCCGGTTAAAGATGTACCGTACTCTTTGGAGAGAAGTTTCGATGACGAACCGGTTATATAGAATTTTATATCTTTATCTCTATCGTAGAGCCCGCGAACAAATCTTTCCCATCCCGGCACCAATTGGACTTCGTCCAGAACAACATAGGTCCGGCCACGCGGGTTGAATCGCTCTAAATAAAGGTCATGAATGCGCAGTAAAAATTCTACTGTCGAATACGGGATAAAGGTTGGCTCTTCAAAATTGACATACAGGATATTTTCGCGAGGTGTTCCCGAGTCGATCAATTTTCTTAAAACTTGCAGAAGGATTGTTGACTTGCCTGCCCGCCGTACGCCGGCTACTATCGATGCCTCTTTCAGCTTCCTTTGACGATATAGTTCATCTGCATAATCCTTTCTATAGACACCGGTGCGGCGGTCCTGGTTCCAAAAATTCCAAAATTCCAACACCTCTATTAATTGGGAATCATTCATGACAATACAATATTATAATTTAGTATAAAGTATTATTATACTAAATTATAATTTAGCTTTTTGTCAAGCAAAATAGTTTTAAAGCAATCGCTTTTTTGTCATGCCGCAACATCAGTAAACAATCTCAATTTGCGAAGTCATAACCATTTCATTTATTTAACATATCGCAACGTTGCTGTCTAAGAGACTCTGCAAAAAATCCTGTTACTTGCACAAATCAGGTTCAAATCCGGCATTGATTTATCTCAGTATCGTCAACCCTGAAAACTTGAAGTTGTCGTCAAACTTAAACAGCACTGGAAAATGTTTCAGGTCTTTCTTTTTTAGCTCAAAAGCAAAGTTCCCATAATCCGGCTTGCTGCCCTTTTCTTTTCTCGGACCGATGCGTATGTTTATTATGTGCGGGTCAATAGAGCATTCAATCCCGCTCTCTTTCAATTGGACGATCCTTTCGGCAGCCATATTAATATCAAGCTCTTTCTTAAAGAGTTTTGATTTATATGAGTTGTGAACATCAACCTTAAGGCTTGCGCCATGAAAATTGATTGAGTCGTACAGGATCTTGGCCTCTTTTTTGGTTCGGAAAGTCTTTTTGGAATCAGGAGTTTTCTTTCTGCCAATTTTTTTGTGCCCTTTTACAGGCAGCAGTATATGTGTTTCGTCAACATCTCTGACTTTTCCGCATATTTTACATACTTCCTTTCTGTCCCTCGTTTTTTTGTAGCCATCCCAGTGCCCGCATTGTAATCCAAGGAATTCCCAGGCCATTCCGAGCTGCTGATAAATATTGGCAAATACATCCAGTTCCTTATCATTAATGCCATCTTTGTTAAGATAATTATCACTAATATAATCCATGCTTTTAAACAGACTCTTCAATTCTTTTTTTAACCGTTTTTTTTCAATCTCTTTTTTCATTATTCTGTCCTGATCAAAATTTTCAAAAAAGCGCATATTGCTGCGATACAATAAAACCCCATCTCTCTAATTTGAGAAATGGGGTTCCTTGTCTGCATCATATTTGCTCTCCCTTTCCTAATCATTTATAGAAACAAAGGGAATGTGGATTGATTTACCTGAGCATAGCGGGTATCCTTGAAAAATGGTTGCCCCTGGATATCTTTTAATTCAAAGGAAAAATTAGAACATTCTCAGCAACTTTACTCCTATAAAATTATTTGTCAAGGATTTTAGGCCATTAGGAATTATAACTAAATTTAACAAAACCGAATTATTTTAGTTGTATTTGCACCTATATTTTATATAACATATTAATATCTTGACAATATTCAACTTAAATGCGATACAAGATAAGCTTTCCAATATCAATATCATTCATATCCGGAGGAGAAACACATCATGGCACTTACGAAAGTTCAGATCGTAGAATCAATCCAGAAACAGACCGGTTTTTCTAAGAACAGATTATTACAAATCGTAGAAACCCTTTTAGAGATCATTAAAAGCACACTGACATCCGGTGAGGATGTCCTTGTCAGTGGGTTTGGAAAGTTTTGTGTAAGGGAAAAGAAGGAACGTAAAGGCAGGAATCCAGCTACTGGTGATGCCATGATGCTGGCACCCAGGAAGGTCGTTACTTTTAAATGTTCTGATAAATTGAGGGATAGGATTAACTCCAATTAAAACGAAAGGTTTAATGCAATGCTATCAAAATTCGGCAATGAAGTTTTATTGCATGGGCCTGATGCACTTTTACCACAGAACCTGAATAAAGAATGGTTAAATAGGCTGCAAAAGATGGCAGAAGACTTTTTAGATGGCAGCTATGATCTTGAAGAATGTAAAAATCCGGAGGATATTGCCGATCCAATTCTATCCGTCTGTGTATCAGAAATATTAAGATCCCAACATAACGATAAAACCGATATTTCTGTTGAAGAAATGTTAGAAAAAATCACCATCTATTCCGTATCATTACTCATTGAGGCCGTTGATAGGGAATCCAGCATCGGAATAGAGCAGCCCACACTTGAAGACATTCTGTCTTGGGACAAAATAATTAGAATGAGGATGACGAACCCTAAATTTGTTGAAACTCTTGAGAAAGCATGCATTTTACTAATTCCGAAAAAAGCTTCGTCTAAAGTCAATCAGAACCATCTCGAAGATGATTAGATAGTGCCTGAAAGAAAGGCATGTCTGGCTCCTGTTCGTGGGTAAATTCAGGGAGAAAGTGAGGATTATATGAAATATGCATATGCAAACAAAAAATTCACAGGTGCGGTTACCGGGATGGCTACAAGCCCCAAAAATATTCAAGAAAGAGTTGGAGATGCCTTTATTAACCATTTAATGCGTCTCGAAACAGAAGAGTTGCCGGAGGAAATTCGTCTTAAATTTAGCAATATGTTTCAAAAATTAACCAAGTGCGAACCTATTGGGAATAAAGGAAGTGTCCAGGCTACAATTGACCAAATGAGCACTGACGAAGCTACAGAAATCGCTATGGATATTGTTTGCATGGCCGATATAGTGCATTCTAATTGAGATAAAACACCTATAATTCCAACCTATTATTACATGAGGAGAAATACAAAAAGCAAAACAAACAATTGATGCAATCCCAAATCAACATCCATTTGAAATAAAATATCTTAAGGATGTCGTTGAATTAGTGATGTTAGTATGATATCCCACTTTTTAGAAGTAACGATTCAGATTGCTATAAACTAAAACACGAAAGAAGGTGAAGAAATGCACAACGTGGAATGGGAAATTAAAGGCGACAAACTAATTATTGAGATAGATTTGACAAAGGACTTCGGACCATCTAAATCTGGTAAAACAATAACAATCGCCAGCACACGGGGTAACCAGAAGATCGAGGGTACTGATGCTGTAATCGGCTTAAACGTTTATAAATATCCAGAGAGCGGATAACATCCACGATTCAGTAAAGTAAATTTTTAACAATAGGGAATTGAACTTCCAGTATCCTCTATAGCGTTTATAATGAATATCTGAAAAAATTGTTCTATTAACACGGGAAGTCAATCAACCCCCCTAAGATACCTTGCATGTTGGGTATTGGAAAATTAGAGAATAAAAAGGGAGTTATTATATAGTATAACTCCCTGATTTTATTTATGGTGATCCCACGGGGAATCGAACCCCGGTTACCGGCGTGAGAGGCCGGAAACTATTATTTACCACCTTTT
>JAYEFV010000045.1:0-5616 GCA_034658755.1 Thermodesulfobacteriota bacterium
AAGCATTTTTTTATTAATGGCGGGATGCTCAAAAACCCAAAACAAGATATTGAGCCGTCATGTGGGGTTTTTGACCCCAGTTTTTCTCGCCAATCAATTTATGTTGTTTACAAAACACCCAACCTTGCTTATATTTTACTTTAACGGGGTCATCATGTTGAATCATTTTAAAAATGAACAAATTGGGAATGTTTAGATGAATAAAAGCAGCAAAAGACGTTTTGGGCGTGACATACCCACTTCGCCATGGATAATCGTTGGATCGGTTCTGATTTTGCTCATAACGGTAGTTGTGCTGGCAGTGCAGAATTACAATCGTGAAAAGCAGTATATGTCCCGTATTCTGAGCGAGAAAGGAGCTGCTCTTATAAAGGCGGTGGAAGCTGGTGCCAGAACCGGTATAATGGGCATGATGTGGGGTGGACGGCAAATTCAAACGTTGATCGAAGAAACTGCCCGCCTACAGGATGTACTTTATATGACGGTAATAAACAAGGAAGGCGTCGTTTTGGCCAGCAACGATAGAGGATTAATTGGCATTAAACTAAGTCATAAACCTTACTTAAATGAGCTGGATTCATCCGGCGAAATAAATTGGAAAATCATCGATACGACCAACCAGCAGCTTTCATTTGAAGTCTACCAATATTTCAAACCTATTTCCAATCGGGAGGCCTGGATAAACAATCGCAAATGTCAAATGATGAGCAGGCGTGGCATGATGATGGATCAAAATAACGATTGGTGTTTCCCTTCAGGAAAAGCCGAAAACGAGCATATCATACTCGTCGGTTTAGATCCCAAACCCTTTGAAGACGCACGCAGAGAGGATATTCGCAATACATTGATCATATCCGGTGTCTTGGTTATTTTAGGCTTGGCCGGATTCATCTCGATGTTCTGGATGCAAAGCTATCGCTCAGCCAAAAAATCATTACAAGATACCAGTGCGATTGCTGACGAGGTAGTTACAAGCCTCCCTGTGGGCTTGATAGCCACAGATAAAGACGGAAAGATCGCCTTTTATAATAGTGCCGCTGAACGCATCACCGGCCTTGATTTATCTAAAGAACAAGGGAGAGATCCGGAAAACATTCTGCTAAGACATTTTTGTGGATTAAAGGAATCTTTGGATCGCGGTGAATCAATATCTGAAAAAGAGATGGAGTGTGAATTTACCGAGGATAAAGTTGTTCCGGTTAGCGTCAGCGCATCGAAAATCATCAACGAGGAGGGACAGTTCGTCGGCAAGGTGCTGATATTAAGAGACCTTGGTGAGGTGCGCCGTCTGCAAGATGAAATCCGACGAAAGGAGAAGCTGGCGGCAATAGGAGGCCTTGCCGCCGGTGTTGCCCATGAAATCAGAAACCCGTTGAGTTCTATCAAAGGTATCGCATCTTATTTTAAAAGTAAGTATGATGAAAACAGTGACGACAAGGAGGCAGCCGGTGTTATGATCCAGGAAGTGGATCGTTTAAACCGCGTGATCAGTGAACTTCTGGAGTTTGCCAGGCCGACACAATTAAACCTCAAGGCAACGGAAGTAAATGATCTCTTAGAGCATTCGGTACGGCTCATACAACAAGAAGCCGCTACAAAGGGAATAACGATCAAATTAAACCTATCTCAAAAACAGTTGGTGGCGGACATCGATTCGGATCGATTTTCTCAATGCCTTTTGAATTTATATCTAAATGCGCTTCAGGTGATGGATACCGGTGGCAGGCTAACCATTGAAAATTCCACAACAGAAGAAAGTCTCATTAAAATAGAAATTAGAGATACCGGCTCAGGAATTAAATCTGAGGATTTAAACAAAATATTCGACCCTTATTTTACAACCAAAACCAAAGGCACCGGTTTAGGCCTGGCGATTGTTCACAAAATCATCGAAGCCCACAAGGGACAGATAAGGGTTCGCAGTGTTTCCGGACAGGGCACGGTGTTTACGATTGTTATTCCTGTTAAAGAGACTTGATGAGGTTAATATGAGCTTACAAAAGCCACTCCATATTCTTGCGGTCGATGATGACCTCGGCCATTTGACGGCGCTTAAAACAATCATTAAAAGCTGGGGATATACGGTATCTTTGGCAGATGATGGCACTCAGGCCGTCGAAAACGTCAAAGAAAGGCCGTTTGATCTCATATTGATGGATGTTCGAATGGCTCAAATGAGCGGAATCGAGGCCTTAAAAGAAATCAAAAAGTACAATCCGTCCATTCCGATTCTGATCATGACGGCCTATTCGTCAGTCGATTCAGCGGTTGAAGCGTTAAAAGCCGGGGCCTATGACTATTTAACCAAACCTCTCGACTTTGAGGTGCTGAAACTTAGCCTCGAACGGGCTCTCGAACATACAGGCCTTAAGGAAGAAAACAAATATTTAAAAGACAAACTGAGCGCTGATTACGATTTGAAAAATATCATAGGGAGAAGCAAGCCGATGAAAGAACTGACCGATATGCTGGCAATGATCGCACCCTCGGAAGCAACCGTATTAATTACCGGTGAAAGCGGAACCGGAAAAGAACTAATTGCCAAATCCATACACCACAACAGCAACCGGAGAAATCATCCGCTGGTAATTGTAAACTGCGCAGCACTGACAGAGACGCTGTTGGAGTCAGAGCTTTTCGGGCATGAAAAAGGCGCATTTACAGGGGCCGACAAGCGGCGTGAAGGGCGGTTTATGAATGCCAACAAGGGCACAATCTTTCTGGATGAAGTCGGAGAAACTTCACCAACAATGCAAGCCAAATTGCTTAGAGTCATCCAGGAAAGAGAGATTCAAAGGGTTGGCGGCGAGGAAACTTTAAGTGTGGATGTTCGCATCTTGGCTGCGACCAATCGGAACCTGCAAGTGGATATTAAGGAAGGGAAATTTAGAGAAGATTTGTATTATCGCCTGAACGTTGTAACATTAAATGTGCCGCCGATTAGGGAACGCCAGGATGATATCCCCTTACTCGCGCAGTATTTTGTAGAAAAATATGCTGAAAAAAACCGTAAACAGGTTAAGGCCTTTTCCCCTTTGGCCATGGATATTTTGCTTAAATACGAATGGCCGGGAAACGTCAGAGAGCTGGAAAATACGATCGAACGTGCTGTAATTCTTCTACCGGGAGATTGCATCACCGAAAAAGAATTACCATCAAATATCACCGAACCCTATTCAGAGAGCCGAGACTGGGTTGAGCCGCCAAAGCCGGTTGTAGCCAATCGACCATTGGAGGAAGTTGAAAAAGAGGCAATACTGGCGACACTCGAAGCCACCGGTGGTAATAAAAGTGAAACCGCACGCAGACTTGGAATCAACCGAAAGACCCTGCATAAAAAGCTAAAAGATTATGGTGTTCATTGACCTCGAAAAGCTGACTTCGATACACCGGCAAAAAGAATTTATCCTGCCTACAACCCCCGTTGATACTAACACAAATAATGTTGTTTAATTGACTGTTTATTTTTACATTGAAAACCCGGTCCTCTGGGCCAGGATTTTTACTGCATTGTCCAGCTCGTTTAATATTCTAAGCATCGTTTCTACAAATGGGGGAATAAAATTAAGTATAAATTCAGCGAGTTATATGCAAAGCATCGAACTATTATTTTGAATAAAATATGATGTTAACTTACTGATTGCCGATCAAAGAACTCTTTACAGTTCTAAATCCAACTTCTTCAAAGCCCTCCCAGGGGAAACGGGAAATAATCGATGGTATAGAACTCGAATCGTTAAACTGGTTCTCCAATCCGCCAATGACAGCAAACATATTGCTTTGTGATTTGGCCTTGGAAGAGCTGGGAAAAGCTCTTATTACCCACTCACCAATCCTTTCGTTCAGGCCACGGATGCCGAATGTATTTTGGTCGTAGAATCGGTATACAATTGGCTCATAGCCTTCATACACTTCACCCAGCAGAAACCAGTTCGCACCATCGCCTTTTACCACGCCATTTTCTAAACTGATTCTGGAAAGATTATGATTCAAAAACTCAACATATTGCTGATTTGTTACCAGGAATTCATCCATATAGAGAGGAGCTACCGAGATAGATTTGCCTGAATGCTCTTCTATGGTTGCCGGTAAAACCAATTGCCCTCCGGGTATGAGGTGTTGTTTCCCGATGTGCTCAGAGACGAAAGAATTGATCGCGGAATCTAGCTTCAGCCTCTTCTCGTTATTGACGGACCGAACATCTACCGTTTCTTTGTGGCTGGTAACCGACAGGCCTGTTTTGAAAGAGCTCAGGCCTGGCTCACCTATGAGGTGCCAAATGGCCATAAGCAACACGGAAAGGGTTGCAACGATAATACCCGCCCAGATCCATTTTGGGTGAGCAAACATAGATTTAAATTCTAATGGCGTTGAAGCGTTTTTAGGTTTTTCTCCTTGGGTTATATTAATGGCCTTTTGAAGCTCGTTGCGAAAATCCTTTACAGACGCAGTTCGCTTTTCCCTGTCTTCAGCCGTAGCATCCTGTATGATATGATCCAGTTTCTTAAGAAAGGGGGTATCAGGATTTGGCAAAGCTGCCTTTTTAAATGGAATGGTCTTTGAGTTTATTCTGCCGACAATAGACTCGTAAAGAATCTTTCCTATAGAGTAAATATCAGATCGGTGGTCTGCTTTCTTAAATTCAAAAAAATGCTCCGGGGACATATACTGAGGCGTACCCTTTATATCTATGGACTGAGTTACCGGCTTCCACTGATGAGAATGCGCCAATCCGAAATCTGCAATTTTAGGCGTATTACCATCCATAAGCACATTACCCGGTTTAAGGTCGCGATGGGCCATCTTGAGTTCATGCATCGCCTGGACGCCATCAAACACCGGGAAAAAATAATGGCGCAACCATTCACTAATGAGTTCCTCTTCGGAATCAAACCCTTCTTCTGACATAGTTGATCTTAGCGTGCCCCCCGGAACATATTCCATGACAATATACTCAAGGGAGACATCCTCACCACCTATGCTGACTGACGTAGAGCCGTAATCAAAGATTTGAAGAACATTGGGATGGCGAATCTGGGCCATGGCCCGGACTTCATTACGGAATCGTTCCAGGCCGCTTTCACGTTCTTCTTCATTGTCGCTGCAGGATTCCAACCACTCCCGGGAAATCACTTTAACGGCAACGTCCCGCTTAAGATTAATCTGATGGGCCCGGTAAACTTCCCCCATACCACCCTCGGCAATAAACTCAAGGATCACCCACTTATCATTTAACACCATGCCTACTTCCAGGCTTTTATTCAAACCGTTGTTCATGTTTTTAAAAACCTCATAAATTCTGTTTCTGGAAATCTTTTATGAATAGCACTTTGGGCATTCCTTCATTTTGCCAACTGGATCAATAGACAACGAAGAGGGAGAGTATTTTCCTCTAGACTTTATTATTTGGCTTATCATTGGAGTAAGCCGGTTATTCGCCGACATCCGCCTGGAAATGAAAGCAGTTATGAAAAACCCCAGGCAAAGACCCGCAAAGCCGAATGCAATGGTTGCACTCGTTTCATTGATAGCCAGCCCTACACTTAAAACAGCACCCATTAGTGCTCCTGCCATCAGACCTGCAACCGGAATCAAATACAGAATTGCAGCACTCTT
>JAYEFV010000046.1:0-5595 GCA_034658755.1 Thermodesulfobacteriota bacterium
TATGCTGACTTATTGCCCCGGGTGTTACCCCAAAAAATTTAGCACATTGCTTAACTGATTTACCTGATCTAAGCATTTGACTTAATTTATGAATATCAACCTTCGCTTTTGCCATGTTCTAAATTCCATCTAAATTTTTACTAAATGTTTAGTATGCCTTTTGTTAACTTTTGCTAACCTTTCAGGCTGTCCACAATCCCATCGACAAGGTGGTTAAGATCCTGTTCTATTCTGAATTTTTTAATCCATCGATCGAATTCGCTTCTTTTGATCAAGAGCTTGCCCTTAACTTTATATGCAGGGAGACCTTCCACGATGTGATTTCTTAAAGTGGGTATCTTAAGCGAACAATATTTTGCAAGTCCCGGAAGATCGAAATAGCCGTCTTTAAGGCTGATTGCAGTTTCTATAATGTTGTTCGGGATCTGCATACTGTAGAAAACTTTCCTATTTGTAATAAATTTTTAGCACTTCACCATCGGTTTTCTCTGGATACTCATTACAAACACAATCATCCAAATGTGAGCGTAAAGCGTCTACCGCCTTAAGTGCTTTCGTAGCGCTTCGCATTGGTTTACTTTGCTTTGGGTAAACACCACACACTTTTGGACCAAGGTGGATGAGATAATTCCTGACATGATATAAAACTGGATATGTTCCATAAAAGTAAAACCTTTCTTTCGTTTCATCGTTTTTTCCTTTTGTTTTTTTTCCCGCCCTATCCCGTATAGTTGGAGAGTCACTTCTTCCTATACACACCTTTTTGCTTAACAAGGGATATACAACATTCCCGTAACCCCCTTATATTTTTCTTTATCTCCCTTCTCTTGTATATTCCTTGTTAAGCTAACCATTATTTTGTGGCTCCTCAAAAACTTCCGAACTTCCGATTAATTCACATATTTCCTGTGATAGTTGCCAGATATACGGAGATGTTTCACCGTCTGATTCAAGGTCTTGGTTTACGGCTCCAATAACCATTAGATCCTCCAATGCATATTTAACGGTTGTTGTTGGCATATTAATAGGTGTTGCGATCTCTTTGGTTGTTTTCCAATGTCCCGCAAAATCGGCAATCTTCTCATTCCACATATGTTGTAAAATCTTCAATCTTTGCCTTGTAATTAGGTCCCGCCCGATTTTTGAAAGAACTTTATAGACTGATTCATCAATATTATTTTTCCCATGTACCAAGGCCAGTGAATAGCCTAATTGAGTGAACTGCTTTGTTAAGCGCCCTGATCCTTCCGGTTCCGGCTGATATAAAACCCTCTGTGTTTTCCAATCTCTGTCAACTGGAGTCCTTGCAATTGCACAAAAACAGGCAAGCGCTACAATCATTTCGTTTATTTCATCCGTATTAGCGTCAAAGTGCTGACTGCTTAAATCCTTGAACTGATCTATAAATGTATGAATAGCGGCTCTGATTTCCTCTCGCATCTCATTTTCACGTCCCACAAGTTTTTGAGCACGGAACCCCATTTTTCTGTTATTACTTTTAGGGCTTCTGTATAGGATAAACCGATCTCCCATTGAGCCAATGACCGAATAATGCTTATCGTAAATGGGTGTGCAGGCAGCCATAAGTCCAACCTTGCCTTCCCAATCGATATGCTTTCCAGTTCCGAATGACTTTGAATAGTATCCATCATAAACCTCACGAAGTGCGGAAAGAACCTCCTGCTGGCTTTCGCTTCTCATAGACAGAATCGTTGTGAATTCTTTTATAATAATAGTTTTATCAGTTAATTTAAAAATCAATGAAGGGTTTTCCTTGCCCGTTTTTTTCATTCCACTGATGAGAGTGTTTGGCGTTAGTGTTGATAATGAATAAATATCAGGGTGCCCATTGAATCCTCGAAGCAACTCCGTCTTTGTGCTTGACGGTGGAGCGATAAACAGCACCCAGATAGGATCTGCATCAAACTGATTTGCTAAATGTGTTGCGACCATTACGTCAATTATCTCATCGTTTTCCAAGTACAGCCACTTCTTTGCAACTTGTTTAACTTTTCCCAATGGAAATTTTAATTCGCCCTCTGCCAACATGATTTGACTCTCCTTTTTTGTATCTTTTGACCGAATCAACGATCTTGCGTATTACTCCGGTTTCTAATGGCGGTCTATTGTGGCTATTCCATGCCAGCAATATGGCTAAAATGTCTTTTTTTGGTAGCTTGTCGGTAAAATATCCTGCTATCTTAGTTGCCGTTGAATCCCTTCCAGGTATACCCTCGTCAACGCCTTCTAATGCTTTTATTAACCAGCCGTCGGGATTTGCTGCGCTGCTATTGGTTTCATATTTTTTTGGTTTTAAGCTCCATTCTTCGATTAGCTTATCCAGATCAGATTCATCGATTCGATTGATTTCAGATAACACTTTCCACTGATCCCCAAGTGGATCTGCAAAACCCGTATCCGGGTCTAAGAATAAAGTATGCCCTTTTTTCCGGGCTTTTTTCTGGAATGGCAAGGCGATGAGGTTTCCGATACCACCGGCAATAATATGATCTTGATTTGGAAAGAGGCGGTCAAAGCTGGAAATGTCTGCATCGTTACCAATAACTCCGGCCTCTTGTAATAAAGCAAAAGCCACCGCGCGGGCTTTCCATGCAGGGACCGGCTTATTGAAAAATATGTAGGTATGGTAGCCCTTGCCCGACTTAGATCTTAAAATGTAGCAAGGTATTTCTTGGACCTGGCAGGCTTCGTAATAGGCTTTTACGTCGGCAAGCGGAGTCCGGTCTCCGTTGTGGTTGTCAAAATCACCGGCCACAAACCCACAGGTGTTATCGGCAAGAAGGGGATACACTCCTAGAATGTCCACACCGTCCAAATGTCGTCTTATCCAGTCATCGGATAATGGAATGTGGTCTTTGTCTTTGCAGGTTCTGCAGGGCTTTCCGCGCGTTTTTTGACACAGTAGCTCATTCCACTCGTTTTTGCACAAAGGACTGTAGCCATTTTTCTTCCCGTCCTTTGATACCCAATGGCGGGGGACAACGTCTTGCCGGCCACGGAATGTTTCTTGAAAAAGTTGGATTTTATTCATTTGGCTATTTCAAGATCAAAAAACCCTTGCTTGCCCGGTATAGGGCGGATTTCAATCTGACCTTCGGGAAACTGGAATGGTTTATTAAAAAAATCGGCTCGGTTTTCATCCATCTTTATGCAGCCTTTTCCGGATCAATTCGCTTTGAATTCATGAAGTTTTCAAGATCATCTAACCTATAACGAACACTTCTTGAAATCTTCAGGTAAGGTGGCCCCTTCCTCTGATGACGCCAATTTCTTAATGTCTGAGTCGCCACGCCTAAAAATTTTGCCGCTTCCACATCATTAAGTGGTGGACAAAGAAGGTGTCGGATCTGCTTTGATTTGCGGTCGACAGCTGATTCGTTCATCCGAATACTCCTTTAAATATGGTTTCACTTGCCCTACTGAATACCACCTTCACATACCGGAATCAACTATAACATACTGTAAATATATCATATTTTGTGACATAACTAAGGGCGTATTTGCACTGGGATATGTCACAATTTTCTTTTATTGGGGTAGTAAGTTGGCAAGGAAATTGCTAATGGGATGATTTGGAATAGGGACTTTTCTAGAGGAGTCGCTGTATACGTGTTCTAATAGTCTCTGAGTTCTGGGGTTTATCAGTGAGATCGAACAGGTTGGCTATGTCAGCAATCAATCTTGAATTCGGCGATTTGCCAGAACTGGCGAACAAGACGCTAAACGCAATACAGAATCTATCAAAATATTTTTGTTTGGGCCTTGTTTTGCCTAACTTACTCTTTTTGTCATCGGATAGCGTCTTCTTTATTGCCGCCTTAAAATAAGGATGGGCGATACGTTGTTTAAAAAATTCTTCTATGAAAGGCTTACCAAAAACGTCTTTGATTTTTTTAACAGCTGATCGCAAATCGCGACCAGCTGTTTCCTTTTCTTCTTTCGCTTCTTTAGATGAGGCAATTATTCTATCATGCCTCTCCTTCTCAATCATGGCGAATGCAACGATATAGGCGACACTGTCTATCGTTAATCCTAATCTTTTCAACCGACCTTGCATCCCTGTCCTGTTTTCCATGGCGTTAAGGACATACATTTTTTTTTCTTTTAATTTATCTTCGGGTTGTTTGCATGCCGTATCATCTATTTTATTATTCTCGTTTTTTTCTTTGTTATCTAACTCCTTGGAAAGGGGTGGAATGCGTTTTTTAGACATACTATCCTCCACTCGATAGACCGCATAGGGTTAAATGGGGCCAGGCCGTTGCGGAAGTCGGCTTTTTGAGGACGTCATCTCTAGGCCCCAAAATCGAATTATGTTTTATGATCCTCCAAGTTCACAACCTTTTCTTTATCAGATCCGCTTGCAGCCTGTTCTATGATTGATCCGGCTAAACCAGCAGCCTTCTTGAGCGCCTCGTCTCGAAGGTGCGCATACCGCTGCGTCATTTGTGGAGATTTATGAGTAAGCAACTTCTGTAATACATACATGTCCACCTCACCAGATGAGGCCAGCATACTAGCAAAAAAATGACGGAGGCCATGAAGTGGCCGGAAGTCCTTTGGCAAGCCAGCCGCTGTTTTTATTTTATTTACCCCAGACTGAGCGCTTACTCTTTGTTTGCCGTTTCGCCCGGGAAATACGTAAGGACTGCCATTTTTAGGGTGAGAGGACAAAAGCTCCCTAGCTGCATCATTTAATGGTACTTTCTGATCGGGTCCGCCTTTTGGATCTACAAGGTGAATGAATCTGCGGTCAAAATCGATATGTTTCCATTTCAGTTTAAAAAGCTCACCGCGCCGGATTCCGGTATACAGAACCATTTTCATCAGGTTTTTAATCTGTATGTTAGAATCCTTCTCAATTGCCTTAAGGAGCTTTTTTAGCTGATCCTCTGTCAGATCCTCGGTCTTGATATTACTAACGGTAGGCTTCTGGATATGAAATGATATGCCTTCACACAAGTTTTTTTTAACGCCAAAATTGATGATCCAAGTTAAAAGGTTAAGGATGTGTTTAACGGTTTGGGAGGCTAGTTTTTTAAGTAGTTTAATGCGGAGACGATCTACATCCAGCGGCACAATATCTTTTGGCTCTTTAGCTCCGAAAGGTCCTTCCAAGTATTTTTCATATCGGCCCTTATCAACCTTGCGTGCCTTATTGTCTGGCCGTCCCTCTATGTATTCCTTAAAAAGCCTGTCGATAGTCCATTTAGCTTCTTTTGCTTCTTTAGCCTTCTTTTCCTGCTCTCGTTTTTCTTTACGAGTTAACCGCTTTCCTTCAATCAATTCCCCCCTTACACTAGCAGCTCTAGCAGGCGTTATGTCGTCAGCAAATTGTCGGCCCGCCTTTTCTTCAATCAGCTTACCGTTCTTTTTGAAAACTACATAGTAGACTTTTTCAGTTCCTTTATCGCCTATTCTTTTGGCTTCACGATAAAAAACACCAGGGTAATTTGTTTTTTTTCGTTTACTCATAGCGCCCCCTTTACGGTGGAGGTGAAAGCTTGGAATAATTTTTCCAACCCTATTTCCAACCTATTTTTTATATATCAGGGTAATTTTAGGTAAGTCAAG
>JAYEFV010000047.1:0-5594 GCA_034658755.1 Thermodesulfobacteriota bacterium
AATCCCAGACTTGCTCAGGATCCGGGAACAG
The DNA here is from genome assembly GCA_034658755.1 of Thermodesulfobacteriota bacterium. Taxonomy (GTDB): domain Bacteria; phylum Desulfobacterota; class Desulfobacteria; order Desulfobacterales; family UBA11574; genus S5133MH16. Next base: position 32 of record JAYEFV010000047.1, read on the forward strand.
ATGATTTGATATTTGCAGCCTTGAGCATGAAACATGATGGTAAAGGTTCAACCGACAGGGACGGTCACGTCAAGGCATATATTTCTGCAGTGGTTGAAAAGGTCCTTTTCAATGGTAACCTGTATATCAGTGGACAAAGGGAAATCAGGGTTAATAATGAAACACAGTATATAACATTGTCGGGCGTAGTGAGACCGAAAGATATCAGTTCGTCTAATGAAGTCTCTTCCACATTTATTGCTGATGCAAGGATCACATATTCCGGAATCGGTCCTGTGGCAGACAAACAAAGAGTCGGATGGTTAGGGAGGGTATTGGATTATGTCTGGCCGTTTTAAGTACATATTGCGGATTGTTTTACTTTTTTGTTTTATAATGCCTTCTACTGGTAATTCTGCAAGGCTAAAAGATATTTCCTCGATTAAAGGCATTAGGCAAAATCAGCTTTTTGGCTATGGTCTGGTGATTGGTCTCTTTGGCAGTGGGGATAAAGGTGGGAGCAGTTTTACTCAGAAGGGTCTGGCGAATATGCTGGAACATATGGGAATCAACGTCAATCCGGAAGATATAAAAGCAAAAAATGTCGCCGCAGTTATTGTGAGTGCAACGTATCCTCCTTTTACACGGATCGGGAAAAAAATCGATGTCACCCTGTCATCCATCGGTGATGCCAAAAGCCTGCTGGGAGGCACGCTTTTATTGACACCTTTGAAAGGTGTGGATGGCAAAGTTTATGCTTTGGCTCAGGGCCCCGTGGTCATTGGTGGTTATGCCGTCGGCGGTGCTGCAGGGGGAGGGGTCGCGAAGAATCATACCACGGTAGGAAGAATCAGTGGGGGAGCGACCATAGAAAGAGAGATTCCTCTTTCAGTAATGGATAAAAAAGAATTGACGATTATTTTAAATAATCCGGATTTTAATACAGCCACAAGGGCAGCCCAAGCAATTAACTCGCGAATAGGAGAAAGAATTGCAAGACCGATAGACCCGGGCACCTTGAGTCTCGGCATTCCTGAAAAGTTTCAAGACAAAGTAGTCAAACTTATTGCTCAAATCGGGGATCTTGAAGTTGTGCCTGATTCCGTGGCAAAGGTTATCGTCAATGAGAAGACGGGAACTGTTGTGGTCGGAGAAAATGTCAGGATACAAAAAGTTGCTGTTGCTCATGGCAATTTGAGTATTCAGATAAAAGAGACAAGACAGGTCTCGCAGCCACGTGCCTTTGCCCCATCAGGAAGAGGCGCTGCTGCCACCCAAATGGAAGGGGGCACAATAGTCGCACCGGGGGGGAGTACCGTTGTTACCCCGGAGAGCGAGGTAAGAATAAGCGAGGAGGATAATCGTCTTCTTTTGATTCCGGAAGGAAGGACTATAGGAGAGCTGGTCAATGCATTAAATGCGATCGGTGTTACTCCCAGAGATCTCATCACGATTTTACAGGCCATAAAGGCGGCAGGTGCTCTCCAGGGGGAACTGGAAATTATATAAAACGCAAAAACACCTAAAGTTTATGGTACGTTATTATTTTTGAATTTGTGTGTATTTGTGTTCATTCGTGGTTTTATTTAACCGCAAATGGACGCTAATGGACATGTAAAGAAAGGCCTAAAATGAACTGAAATGCCTAATAGGAGGATGAAGAATGATAAAACCGGTCGCTACAGGCCCTAAATTAACAGGATTACACAAAGACGGCTCCCAGGCAAAACTTGAAAAAACCTGCGCGGAATTCGAATCGATCTTTATAACTTATATGTTAAAATCTATGAGCACAACCATTGATGATGATCCTCTTTTGGGGAATGCTAACGAAAGCAAGATCATTAAATCAATGTTTAATGAGAATCTTTCACGGGAGATCGCAAGAGGTGGGGGGATGGGACTGGGAAATATGCTTTTTGAAAGTCTGAAAGATAAAAATTGCGTTTCAGATAAGAACATGAACAACCGATAAGTATAAAAGGGAGTCTATTCATGGAAGATGAAGTCATTCGTTTGGTTGAAAAGCTTTTTTTTAAAAAGATTATGCTTTACAATGATCTGCTTCATTATTTGAAAGAAGAAAGAGAATCTCTTATCAGCATAGATCTGGACAAACTGTGGAGAATATCTAAGGGAAAAGAGGAAGCCTGCGCAGATATAGAATCGACAAGAAAGGAGATCATCTCTGCATTGAGTTCAAAAGAAGATCAAAAATCTTTTAATCTTAACCGAATAATGGAATTTATCCCCGGAAAATTTAAAGCGGAATTTCAAAACTTATACCTTCGGATTCTAAAAATAAAAGGAGAGGTCGAGGTCTTAAGGATACAAAACATGACATTTATAGATGATTCACTGAATTTTATGGATGATATAATATCGATCATAACAGGAGAGAGTGAATCAAGGATTGTTTACAATGACAAATGCCGGTTCAGCAAACCAATTCCCAATTTATTTCTTAACAGGGAGGTTTGAGCATGTCAAATTTGGCAATGGTATTAGATATTGCAGCAAGTGCTCTGGCAGCCCAGCAGTATGCCATAGATGTTACTGCTCACAATATCGCCAATGTTAATACAGAAGGCTATTCTCGACAAATACCTACCCTTCAAGGAAAACAAGCTTTTTTGAGTCAAGGTGTGATTCTGGGACAGGGTGTGAAAACAGAACAACTAACCCGATCCGTTGACCAGTTTATCGAAAACAAGCTCATGCAGGAAAAATCGAACCTGTTATCCTCTCAAGAGATGGAGAAATATATGCAGGTTCTGGAGGGTATTTTCAGCGAGAATTCTGAAGCCAGTATTAGTGCAATGCTTTCCGATTTTTGGAATTTGTGGCATGATATTTCCAACAACCCGTCAGGATCTTCGGAAAGGATTGCACTTTATGAGCATAGCGTGCTTATGTCAGAGCAATTTAAATCCATGGGCCCGGATTTGAATCAGATTCAGACCGATATAACCAATGCTATAACCGTTGGAATTAAAAGGATAAATCAGATTACAAGCGAGATTTCACAGCTCAATGTTGAAATTGTGGGTATGGAAGCAAATAATAACGTGGCCAATGATCTCAGAGATAAGCGCAATGTTTTGGTTTCAGAACTGAATGAATACTTGGATATTAAGACTTTTGAACAGAGCAATCACTCTCTAACTATTATAGCGGGTAGAGGCTGTACACTGGTTCAGGGGGATAGCAACTATGAACTGGAAATGGGGGGGAGTAACGGAGATCGGGTAAAATGGCAGGATTCCAGCGGCAATTATGTTGATATTACAAACCATATAACCAACGGAAAGCTTGGCGGATGGCTCGATTTAAGAGATAAGATTATTTCTAAATATGAACTGGATCTTGACGCAATGGCAAAGGAATTTATCTGGTCTGTCAACCAGCAGCACAGCCAGGGGGTGGGGCTTGAAGGATTCAGCACTGTCACGGGGACATGTGATGTACTAAACAGCGGAGAGGAACTCGGAACTTTAGAATCGGGGCTCGATTACTACGAAAAGATATACGATGGAAATTTTAATCTCTGGGTATACGATTCCAGCGGGGCTGTTGTTGGCGGATCTGCAGACGTAATTACTATTGATGCAGACACGGGAGGTACCACTCTGACCTCCCTTGTAATTGATATAAACGCCGTTGCCAATATAAGTGCTTCCATAACCACAGACGGAAAACTGAAGATCGATGCTGACAGCGGATATACATTTGCCTTTTCCGATGACACAAGCAATGTCCTTGCAGCACTCGGGACAAACACATTTTTCAGCGGAAGCACCGCTGGAGGAATTTCTGCAAATAGCGCGATTGTTGCGAACAAAAACTATATTGCTGCCGCCCAGATAGATGCGACTACCGGGGAATTTGCATCAGGCGATAATGATAATGCTTTGGCAATGACCGATCTGCAATACACGTCCATGGATATCTCACAATGGACTTGTGACAGGATAAATGGAAACACAGAAGGTAGTGTCACTACGACAATTGAAGATTACTATCATTCCATGGTAGGCTCTATAGGAATCGTCTCTTCAAGCATCTCAATAGAAAGAGACTATAATGAGATGATGGTTGATAAATTAAATACGCTGAGAAACAGTATTTCAGCGGTCTCCCTTGACGAGGAAATGACAAACCTAATAAAATATCAACATGCGTATCAAGCGGCAGCTAAACTTATAACCATTTCAGATGAGATGCTAAATACTTTGATTTCAATGAGATAGGCTATGGATAAGGAGCTTTTTATATGCGAGTTGCCAATAAAACCATTTACGATGCGGTAACGTATAATCTTAGCAATCGTACCCAAGAGATGAATAAGGCCCATGAGATCGTTTCCACCGGAAAGCGTATCAACAACCTTTCTGATGATCCTGTCGGACTTACTAAGGCACTCAACGTCAGATCTGCTATCTCGAACATTGAGCAGATGCAACGGAATATCTCTCTTGGGAACTCCTGGCTTGCCTCATCCGAAAGCGCATTAACCCATGTGGAGGATATTATCTCCGATACCAAAGTTTTGTGTATTCAGATGGCCAACGCAACCATTAACTCTGCGGAGAGATTATCAGCAGCCGGAACCGTTCAGAACATGCTTGATGAAATAATTTCTTTGGCCAATACGAATGTGGCCGGAAGTTATATTTTTTCCGGTTCTAAAACCGATACGACTCCATTTAGCAGCGGTGGCACGTATAACGGGAATAACAATGCGTTTACCGTAAAGATCGGGAAAGATGCCACTGTTGAAGTAGGGAGCGACGGTGAGGCCGTATTTGGAGATATTTTCACTACAATGGCTGATTTGAAAACCGCACTTGAGACTAATGATGTGGGAGGTATTCAGAATGCGATGAGCAACCTTGATGGTCATTTTGATGATATTTCCGCCAAGATTTCTGATGTGGGTTCTAAAATGAACCGCATGGATGTAAAGGAAAAAATCTTTCAGGATATAAATTTGGCCAATGCAGAAAGGCTTTCTAAAATTGAAGATGCGGATTTGGCCGAGGCAATCATGGAGTTAAAGGCTAGAGAGTTAGCCTACCAAGCGGCTCTCTCTTCTTCGGCCAAACTTATGACACTGACTTTGGTAGATTATATGCAGTAATAGAACGAAATATGCCAGGGAAAGGCGATGCTTATACTGACAAGGAAGTTGGGTGAAAAGATTAATATCGGCGATAATATTACGGTTACTCTGCTTGAAATAAAAGGGGCGCAGGTCAAGCTCGGGATTGACGCACCAAAAAGTATCGGTATTCACCGCAACGAGATATATGAGAAAATTAGGGAAGAAAATCTGAGGTCCTCTAATATTAGCGGCTCAGATCTTTCAAAAGCGGCTGACCTTTTGTAACCCATTAACTTTGACGCTCTCGTAAAAAGTCCAACTTCTGCGTTGTGCTGCATTTCGTAATCATTCAACGTACGAAAAGTACGCCTCATGATTACAAAATTTGCATGCCTTGAATTTGAACTTTTTACGAAACCGTCTAAAACGGACTTTTTACGAGTTCATTAACTTTGAGAGAGTAAAATTGAAAATTAAAAC
>JAYEFV010000048.1:0-5564 GCA_034658755.1 Thermodesulfobacteriota bacterium
AGTTGGGTACCGGAATATAATGATTTGAATGCTGAAATAAAAATCAGGCACTACTCCAAAAGTCCTCTGGATCTGCCTTGAATTCGGGATGCCTTCGACTTTCATTCAAGCAGGTCTTTCTCCTGACTTTATCAACTGAGGGATAACCCGCATTTCTCTCGACTCCTTGAATCCTATATTCATCGTGTAAGAATTTGATCACTTATATCAAATAAGGAGGCCGTTTCAATGTCCATAGGCGGCGTCGATTATTTTATATGGGCAAATCAGATGCTTGCTCGCCCTGTTTGGTTTAAACAAACTCTGTAGTGCCGTTGAAAATCGGTAGTTGATACTTGATACTTAAATATGTATTCTATCAATTATAAACATGATCCTTTGTGTCTTTGTGGCAATTTTGATGAATTCGTAAAAAGTCCAATTTAGACGATCTCGTAAAAAGTTCAAATTCAAGGCGTGCAAATTTTGTAATCATGAGGCGTACTTTTCGTACGTTGAATGATTGCGAAATGCAGCACAACGCAGAAGTTGGACTTTTTACGAGACCGTCAATTTTTTTTAGTATTTTTTGTGAACGATGAACGATCATTATGAAATTTATTAAATGGAGCCTTATTGGTGTTGTCGCGGTCATTGCTGTTTTCTTGTTCTTATTAATAGGTGTAAGGTTTTACCTCAATACAGACAGGGCACGGCAACAGCTTCAGGCAAAGGTTAATCAGGCCATTCCCGGTACACTAACGTGGTCCAAGAGCCGCCTTTGGGTTTGGAGGGGTGAGGTTGAATTACACAATGTGCTACTCAGCGCGCCCACAAATGATAAATTGCTTGAATTGAACCGTCTTTTCCTGCGTGTATCCTGGAATCGACTGCTCAAAGGGGAATTATGCGTTAATAATTTGTTTTTTGAAACCCCCCGGATATATTTGAAGACGGATCGACTGGGAAACCTTAATCTCGTGCAGGCGCTTTCCCCCCCTGAAAACACTGAATCAAAGCCCATGGATTCAGGCCTTCCGTTTAATGTGGTGATCCGGGAGCTTAACGTGCTGAACGGTTTTTTTCAATACCAAACAGCAGAAGCCATTGCTGAAAACCAAAAAGACCGGATGGTGTTTCAAAACGTTAATCTGACCATCAGGGATGCGAACCTTTTAAAACAAAAAGCTCGCCTTGTCTGTGAAATTCATGGCGGAAATATTGCCGGGAGAAGGATTGACCGAATTAACTTAAGCTGCCATCTCAAAGACAGATGCCTGACCATCAATGATTTAAACCTGTATACATTTGCGGGCAGATTTGATCTCAAGGGCCAGGTGGACTTTAAAAAGGCCTTTGCCAACGGATTTATCTCGTCCCATCCTGATTTAAATGCCATATCCTATAAACTGTCCCTGCGCCAGAAAGACACCCTGCTCGAAACCATGCCCTTCAAGGAATCAGGGTTAAAAGGATCCATAACTTCTTTAATCGAGATTAAAGGAACGGGCATTAATCCAAAGACGCTAACGGCTGAAACCGCCCTGGAACTATTTGCGAGCAAACTGTCCACCGGGGAGACATTTTCCCCCTTTGATGCACACGTGAAAGCACAGGCAAACATGGAAAAGGGGCGCGTTACGGTTCATCAGCTTGACGCCAGGGCAGGTAAAACTCACCTTGAGGTTGCCGGCGATTATGACATTTCTTCCCTGAAGGTCGCGGCTGATTTTAAATTCAATGCCCCCGACCTGACTCAAGTACTGTCACTGTTAGGGATCAACGCATTGGGGAAAATGAATATCCATGGCAACGTAGGTGGAACAGTTGCGGCGCCGATTGTGGATGCGCAATTACAGGGGGAAAATTTAGAATTCGAGCAGGTGAAGATCGGCGATGCGAATGCAAAAATCCAATTTTCCGAAGGTGTACTTTCCTTGGATCATGGAAAAATTCGCAACCACAATTCATTGCTCGATATTTCCGGCACCGTCCGGATACGTGATTCCATAACTCGTGATATTTTGGAAAACCCTGGTTTAGACATTTCATTAAAAGGAGACGCGCTGTTTATTGAGGATTTTGTTGAGGGAATCAAGGGGAAACTCGTTCTGAACGGCCATATCTTTGGGCATACAGCACATCCCCAAGGGAATTTGAATATTAAAGGAGAACATATCGACGTCTATAACTGGAAAGTTCAAGAGTTTCAGCTAACCTCAGATCTTGATGGCAATCGATTCAATCTGGACACTTTTGAACTCGTGATTGCGCCCGGTGAAAAAATCCTGCTCCATGGTTGGATTTCTTTAAATAAAGATTACCACTTACGACTTGTCTCCGAGGGCATTTCCCTTAAGAACGTACCACCGTTTCAGTTGGGAGACGGTGATACCGGTAAGATTTCCTTTATGTTCCAGGGACAGGGGGACTTTGAAAATCCTCAGATCAAAGGCGAGGTGGTTCTAAATGAGTTGCGATTCTATAACCAGCCGCTGCAAGACGAACGGTTCCAAATCGAAGTTAAGGACCGAACGGCATATATCTCAGGAGGTCGGAACTTTGCTTTGGATGCAACTTACCATTTGCAGACCAACGATTTTTCAGCATCCGCAGGTTTTGACAACACTAATTTGTCCCCTTATTTAACAATTGCCGGCCCAAGCAAACTGAATGGTTCCATAACCGGAAAAATCCAAGTCACCGGCAATGCCCAAACACCGGATCAGATAAAAGGGTGGGCAGATATTTCTCGGATTGATATTTTATTTAAGCAAACCCCATTGGTCCGATCCCGCGACGTAAAGGCTTTTTTAACGCATGGGGAAATTTCGATTCCCGGTATCCGCCTGGACCTGTTTGAACGAGGCATTTTAAACATTAACGGTAGTGCCAAACTGAATGGCGACCTTGATATTAAAGCCGACGGCAACATCCCTTTGGAAGTAATATCGCATTTTTCAGATGTTTTCCCCAATGCCGCCGGTGACGTACTCCTTTCTCTCCGCATGAACGGAAACCTGTCCCAGCCATTCTTACGTGCTGATGCTGAAATTAAGAATGCCGGAATGACGGTTCCCGGCCTTTCACAGAGCATGCACGACCTGAACGGCCGTATTCGGGTAACCCCGGAAGCGGTTGTTCTGGATAACATCCGGGGAATGCTGGACACCGGTAGTTTTGAACTGTTTGGCGCCATTGATCTTAATGCATATCGACCCTCACGGGTGAGGCTTAAATTAAAAGCCCATGATCTTCCGATTATGATTCCCGATACCTTAGAAACCCGTTTGAGCGCTGAACTGGATATTAGGGGCACACCTGAAAAATCCCTTATCTCGGGAGACGTCCAAATACTTGAGGGGAAGTATTATAAGGATGTACATCTGAATCTTATTGAAAGCCTCGGAAAAAAATCACGGGAAGAGGCCCTGATAACGTCGGAGATCCCATGGCCCTTTTTAAAAAATGTGGAATTCGATATTACAATCCGTTACAGAGAACCTTTTGTCGTAGACAATAATATAGCCTTATTGGCCCTCAAGCCCGATTTCCGCATATACGGGTCTGTGAATCAACCCCTCATCAGCGGGAGGGCAGAGGTAGAATCCGGAACCGTTTATTTCCAAAAAAAGGAATTTAATGTCAAAAAAGGTGTCTTTGATTTTATAAATCCCTATAAAATCGAGCCGACCATCGATGTGCAAAGTGAAGTAATGGTTCGGGAATGGACCATATTTTTGAATGTCTTCGGAACACCGGAAAATCTTAAGTTTAATTTTTCTTCCGACCCGTCAGAAAGAGAGGAAGATATTATTTCTTTGTTGGTCACCGGCAAAACAACACAGGAACTGATTGCAAGAGAAGGCGGTTTATCCCGGTCTTCAGAACAGATACTGGCGAACATCCTTGCTGAAACCGCTCAAAAACAAATCAAGGATGTCACCGGTCTGGATGTTGTAGAGCTGGAATATACGGAAGCAACAGAGGCTGAGGAGTCAGATGAGGTAACAGTAATTGTGGGCAAAGAGCTTTCCCGACGGGTAACTGTTAAATACGGCATGCAGACAAAAAATGCCAAGGTCATCCAGCAGGTGATCACGGAATATAAATTTCTTGAGAAACTGTTAATGAACACCTTCCAGGATACGGAGGGGAATTTTGGCGGCGGTCTTCAATTCAGGCTTGAATTTCGATAGATAGAGATAAATTCAGATGACCAAATGCAAGCAGAAAGAATGGATAAAGAAAACCGTAGTGTTGTGGATTCTAATGGTATGTTTTGCCCAAGACGCTGCATATGCACAGAAACAGAAAAAAGATTATCCCGGACCGCCGATTGTTTCACGGATTATGATCGATGTTCAGGGGATAAAAGGAGATGCGAGCCCATGGGTTGATCGGGTAAAGCGTCTTATTTTCATCCGGGAAGGAGAGCCCTTTTCTATAAAACGGTTCCGGGATTCCCTTGAGGCTTTAAAATCGTCGAACATATTTAAAGCAATCCATGTTTCTGAATCGGACCGGAGAGAAGATCGGTTTACCCTTGGTTTTCAAGTAACGCCCTATCCCCGGATTAAAGATATTAAAATCAGCGGCGCCTTTCCCCTGCTAGAACGAGAAATTCTCAATGCCATGCGGTTGTATCCCGGAGATGTATATCATCCGAAAACGTTTTTAGGCAAAGAGGCCGTCATTACCGAGACCTTCAAGAATGAAGGTTACATTGCGCCGGTTGTTGATTTACACGCCGTAGAAGATCCGGCCGACGGCAATATTGTGGTTTATGTCACTATAAACAAGGGGGAGTTTTTTCATGTCCGGCGCTTTGAAATCACAGGAAACAGGGCTTTTTCAACATTGCGCCTTAAATTGCAGATCAAAACTTGCAAATCGTGGATGACTCCGGATTTTATGAGGCGCTTTAAGAAAAAAACATTTAACAAAGATATCAAAAACCTCATCCGGTTTTACCGGAAAAAAGGATATCCGGAGGTTGTGGTGAACTCCCTTGTTAACAAAGATGCCAAAACTCAAAATGCTTCTATTTTTCTAACCATTGACGAAGGACCCCGGTATGACTTTGAATTTCAAGGCAATGAGAAATTTTGGGATCTAACGCTTAAAAAAGATCTAACCCTGTTTAAGGAGGGCAACAAGAAGGATTTTGGTCTAAAAAAAAGTATTCGCAACATGAAAAAACGGTACCTTAACGCCGGATATAAGGATTGTCGGATAGAGATAAAATCTGAAAGAAAACAAGAAGCCGGCATGCCCGTGCGTGACATCCGCCTGCTTATTCATGAGGGGCCTCAGTACCTTGTAAATTCCGTCAACCTTGCCGGAAATCATGTGTTTGATTCAAAAAAGATCAAAAAACAAACCGTGACACGAACACCGGGGCTTATGGCAAACGGTGCATGGGTTCAGGAAACCCTGGAAGAGGATAAACGTGCGGTTACCTCTCTGTATCTCAAGCAAGGATATATGAACACGGTGGTGAGCGATGAAATAACATCGCACAAGGAAATTAAAGAAAACAAAACACATGTAGACATTACTCTGGACATCAAGGAGGGGATTCA
>JAYEFV010000049.1:0-19382 GCA_034658755.1 Thermodesulfobacteriota bacterium
AAAAATAAAACATAGACAGCCTGTAAGTTTTGATCTGTATTTCATAGGACACCCCCAGTTTATTAAGGCCAAACAAAATCAAACAGCCATTTTGCAACAAAGAATCGAGCTAAAATAAGAAGAGGAGTAACATTAACGGTATATTAAAAGGTACTAAAGTGTTAGAGAAGCGTCAATTGGAGTATTTTTGATTTTATTGTCAGTAATTTTCTTACAGACAAGGACAAATTTTCGAGATTTGCAATCCAAAACCGTCATATGAAGTCGTAATTCCAAGAGTTGTACTTTATTTACAAACAATTATCTGTCATCAAAATTAAAATTTGTTTGTTGACAGCCTACCTTATGACTGTTAATTGTTTTTTTTTAATGGGCTTGTTTTTTGCAGTTATTAAATAATTTTTAGCAGGAGGAAAAAATGAAAAGATTTTCGGTAGTTTTAATCAGTATTTTTTGTGTTATGGGTTTGATGCTGACCGGAGCATCGGCGGCAGATACGGTAAAGGTCGGTATTGTACTTCCACTTACAGGACCTCAGGCCAAGTTCGGTGAGATTGAGAAAAAATCTTTTGATATGGCCCTGGAAGAGATCAACGCCGCCGGCGGTATTAACGGAAAAAAACTCGAACTGGTTATGGAAGATGATACGGGCCGTCCGGAAGTGGGCCGTTCTGTGGTTGAAAAGCTGATCACCAAGGACAAAGTGGTCATGGTCGGCGGCGGTTACAGCAGTTCCGTAACCTATGCTGTGGCCGGAGTCTGCCAGCAAAACCAGATGCCCTTTCTGGTCAATACCGGTTCCGCCGATAAAATTACTACTTCCGGGTGGGATTATATTTTTCGGCTGAATCCGCCGGTAAGCCATTATGCCGATGCAGTAACGACGCTTCTGGCTGAGAAGATGAAACCCAAGACGGTTGTGATCTTGTATGAGAATTCACTGTTCGGGACCAAGGGTGCCAAATCCTTTGTAAAAATTTGTGATAAAGCCGGTTATAAAGTGCTTTTAAAGGAAGGATACGAGCATGGCGGAATTGATTATAAACCGGTTTTGATCCGGATAAAAAAACTCAATCCGGATATTGTTTATATGGTATCGTATATCATGGATGCATCTTTGCTCATGAAACAGGCAAAAGAGCTGAAATTAACCCCCAAGATGTTTATCGGCGGGGCTGCCGGCTTTACTCTGCCGGAATTTTCGGAAAATGCCGGAGTTGCTTCCGACAAAGTCATTTCAGCAACTCTCTGGCATCAGGTGCTTCCATTTCCCGGAGCCATGGATTATTATAACAAATTTGTGGCCAAATATAATAAACCCACCGAGTATCACGGCGCAGAAGCTTACTCTGCCTGTTATGTGATCGCTGATGTTTTAAAGAGAGCCAAGTCTTTCAAGAATACGGATATCAAGCAGGCCCTATCCGAAACCGACATGATGACCGTTTTCGGGCCGGTAAAATTCACTACCTGGGGTAAAATGAAAAATCAGAACATAGTCGCCACCTATGTGGTTCAGTGGATCGATGGAAAACTGGAACTTGTATGGCCCACGGATCATGCAACCAAAGCGTTTGTGTATCCTGTGGACTGGATGAAAACCTGGGGATATTAACCGTAAAGCTCTTAGTTTGAATTATGTAATATCTCAAAAAGTTCGGGTAACTTTAAAAAATTGTTTATGTAATTATTATCGTTATTCCCGCGAAAGCGGAGAACTAGTGATTTTTCAGATTTTCTGGATTCCCGTTTTCACGGGAATGACGTTTGGTACCAGAACTTATTGAATGATTATTTAAAAATCCGTACTATCAAATAAAACCCGCTGCCGGGATTGCTCTGGCAGCGGGCGATTCTCTTAAACCTAAGTTGAGCTGTTTTTTGCAAAGAGATGGGTGCCGATCAAGTAAAAATCGCTCAATTTATGTTAAAATAAGGAACATCAAATGGAAATCTTCCTGCAAGCCATTGTAGCGGGGATTCTAATCGGCGGCATTTACGGGCTGATCGGAATCGGCATGACGCTGATTATGGGAGTTATGGGCATTATCAACCTGGCACACGGCCAGTTGATGATGGTGGCCATGTACATCACCTTTGTTCTTTCCCATTTCCTGCACATCGATCCCTATCTTTCACTGCTGGTTGCCATGCCGTCTTTATTTCTCCTGGGTGCATTTTTACAAAAATTCTTGCTGAACCCCCTGATGGAAGTGGACTCTATCCTGCCTGAAAACCAGGTGTTGATGACCGTTGGCATCGGTATGGTCCTTGCGGAAATTGCCCGCTTTATGTTTTCATCCGATTACAAGACCGTTAAGACATCATACAGTTCTTCTGCTTTCTTTCTCGGCAATATTTCTTTTAATGTGCCCATGGTAATTGCATTTGTATTTGCAGTTGCATTTACCGGAGCCCTTTTCTGGTTCTTGCTAAAAACCGACATCGGACGTTCGATCCGGGCTACGGCTCAAGATAAAGATGCTGCAACTCTGATGGGGGTAAACAGTAATCGGATCACTATTATTACGTTTGGATTAGGTTCAGCCCTTGTGGCCGCAGCCGGAACTTTATTAATCCCCATATTTTATCTTTTCCCGGATATCGGCGGTCCTTTTACCCTAAAGGCCTTTGTTATCACCATTCTGGGAGGTATGGGGAGTACGGTCGGTGCAATCGTGGGTGGCGTTGTGCTGGGCATTGCAGAATCCTTGGGCGCGACATATATCGGAATGGGGTACAAAGAAATGGTCGGTTTTGTTATCTTTGTTCTGGTGCTGGTTTTCTTGCCCGGAGGTTTGAAGCGTCTGACCAGAGTGTAGAGGAAGCAATGAAAAAAAATCATTTATTTTTAATAAGTTTGGGAATCTTTTTCTTAATTTTCCCTCTTGTTATCCATTCCAGTTATTACCAGCATCTTGTCATTATTATCTTTATGTGGGTTGTTATCGGGTCTTCGTGGAACCTTCTGGCGGGATATACCGGCCAGGTTTCTTTCGGACATGCTATTTTTTTCGGTGTCGGTGCCTATACAGCCGGAATACTTGCATTAAAACTGGGAATATCCGCCTGGTGGGGTATGGCCTTTGGCGGCATTTTTACGATGCTCGTCGGGCTTTTTGTTGGCTGGGTCTGTTTTAGATTGAGGGGCCCTTATTTCGCTCTGGCAACCCTTGCAGGCGGTGAAATTTTCAGATTGATTGCCACGAACTGGGAAAGCCTGACCGAAGGGATGGTGGGCATTCTCATCATTCAGACCTTTAAAAGCAAGCTGCCGTATTATTATGTGGCTTTTGCCCTGGCTCTTGCGTGCGTTTATGTCATCCATATAATCATGAAATCCAAATGGGGGTATTATTTTGTCTCCATCAGGGAAGATGAGGATGCTGCGGCATCTCTCGGGATCAACACCACCCTTTATAAAAATGTATCGCTTCTGGTAAGCTCCTTTTTTACCGGCATGGCCGGAGCTTTTTATATGAATTATATGGCGTTTATTGATCCTGAGGTCGTATTTTCTCTACATTATATTTCTATTATGGCGATTCTTGTGGGTATTGTGGGAGGTGTTGCCACCATCTGGGGCCCCGCGGTAGGAGCATTTGTTATGGTGGGACTGCAAGAGACATTCCGAAGTGCTTTTTTCGGTCTGGCGCCAAAGTGGATCAGCCAGGCCCATGCCCTGGTATTTGGTCTTCTGGTTATATTTGTCATCATGTTTCTGGCGAACGGCATTGTCGGAGACTGGCCCAAAATTAAACGAAACGTATTTGGAATAAAGCCGTTGAGTTTATAGCAATCCGGGGGAAAATTATGGCACTCCTTGAAATAAAAAACCTTACAAAAGCTTTTGGAGGACTCATGGCGGTAGATAACGTCTCCTTTCATGTGGAAAAGGGGGAAATTATCGGACTTATTGGACCCAACGGCAGCGGGAAAACCACTACATTCAATTGTATCAATCAATTTTTCCCCATTACTTCAGGTGATGTCTTTTTCAACGGTAAAAGCATAAAAGGCTTGAAAACTCATCAAATCTGTCATCTGGGTATCGGCCGAACTTTCCAGGTTGTAAAACCCCTTGCCCGAATGACGGTTTTGGAGAATGTCACCGCATCAGCCTTTTGCCGGGTTAATACCATTAAAGAGGCCCAGACTGAGGCGTTAGAGGTTCTCGATTTCTGTAATCTTACAGAACAGAAAGATAAATTGGCAAAAAGCCTCCCCATAGCCGGAAGAAAACGCCTTGAAATTGCACGTGCACTTGCGACAAAACCGGAACTTTTGCTTCTTGATGAAACCGCCGCCGGTTTAAATCCTGGAGAGCTTGATGAAGCCATTGATCTGATTAAAAAAATCAGGGAAAACGGTGTCAGCATACTGATTGTGGAACATATCATGAAAGTCATCATGACCATATCGGATCGAATTCACGCCATTAACTTCGGTCAGACCATTGCAGAGGGAACCCCTCAGGAGGTCGCCAATAACAAAGCGGTGATTGAGGCTTATTTGGGAGAAGCGCATGCTCAAGGTTAACGGGATAAACGTGTTTTATGAAGATTTACAGGTCCTCTGGGATGTTAGCTTTGATGTCAAAGAAAAGGAAATCCTGGTTTTGGTAGGCGCCAATGGCGCCGGAAAATCAACGACACTTAAAACCATCTCCTCACTTCTTACACCAAAGACCGGAACCATCGAGTTCAATGGTATTCGTCTGGATCAGTTACCTCCCAACAAGATCATTGAACACGGCATTGTTCATGTCCCTGAAGGCAGACGCCTGTTTCCGGAGATGAGTGTCGAGGAAAACCTGATCATGGGTTCACTTTATGGAGAAGCCAAGACCAAACGAAATGAAACCATAGAATATGTTTATTCCCTTTTCCCCAGACTTCAAGAAAGAAGAAAACAGATGTCCGGCACCCTTTCAGGGGGTGAACAACAGATGTTGGCGGTAGGCCGAGGGCTCATGTCGCGCCCGAAGTTGATGATGTTCGATGAACCCTCCCTGGGTCTGGCGCCCATCCTGGTAAAGGATATCTTCGATTTAATAAACAAGATCAACCAGGAAGGAGTAACTGTTCTTCTGGTTGAGCAGAACGTCACCCAGACGTTGGCCATGTGCGATCGTGCCTATGTTCTTGAAAACGGGAGGAACGTGCTCCAGGGCACCGGTCAAGAATTGATGGCAAACGATCATGTCAAAGAAGTCTATCTGGGGATATAATCTGACCATCGAATTTCCATCGAATTTCAAACCTTCCACCACCCTAATATTCCTTGACTCTTGAATCAGAATCATTTAACAGCAGAAAAAATTGCGACGACAATGACAAGCAAAGAATCCTGGCCCAAAGGATCAGGCTTTGGTTTGCCCCAGAGGGGATTTGCTTTGTTGGCAGTTCATTGACTTATTGAAATCCCAAATATCAAATTACAAATTACAAACAATTTCCAATGACCAAAATTCGAAAATTCAAACAATGTCTCGCCCTGGAAGGTTTTGGTCATTGAATATTGGAATTTGAGATTTATTTGAGATTTGGTGCTTGGAATTTGTGATTTTAGACGCAAAACTCCAAGGCAGAGCCGGAGAACTCTGACCTGGCTCAAAGGACCAGGTTTTTCAGGGCGAAATAAACACCGCAAGCTAAAGTGCATTTTTGATGCTTTTGCACAAAGGAGTAATCAAATGAAAGTGACCGCAAGAGACGTAATGGTTCGGGATTTCGACAAGATTCGATCTAATGCGCCTATTGAAGAGGCTGTGCGATTGATTTATAACGGCAAGATTAGAGAAACCGGCCAAAAGACGGCAAGTGTTATGGTAATAGATAGATTTAACCGTTTGACCGGTGTAATTAGCATGTTCGATGTGCTTTATCATTTAAGACCACCCGTTTTAAATTACATGGTCAGCGGTATCGATTTCTGGAACGAAGAACTGGAGTCCTACGTTAAAAGATTCAAGGGGTTGACGGTTAAGCAGGTCATGAGTTCTCCGGTGCTCTTTGTTGTGCCAGATGATGATTTGATGGTGGTTATTGACCGCATGGTTAGAAAGAAATGCCGTCGTCTTCCGGTTCTGGAGAATTCCAGGGTGATCGGTATTGTCTATCTCTCCGAAGTATATTATCATCTATGTAAGAATTTGCTGAAGACTGAACTCGACTGATTCGTAAAATTGCGAACCTATGATTTTAATAAGTTGTAGAATTTCCAACATGTTATATTCATAATCATAGGCTCTTCAGAAAATATGTAACCATTATAGGTATGAAAAAATGACTAAAAAATCAAAAGAATCAAACGCCCTGTCTTATCGACGGCGTCACAGAGGCCTGATCGGTGTCAAGAGTAAAATGCCCATTAAAGACCTATCCGTATTGAGCCGCATCTATACGCCCGGAGTCGGGGCGCCTTGCAGGGAGATCGATAAAAACCCTTATCTCTCATTCGACTATACCTGCCGAGGAAATTCAATTGCACTGATCACGGATGGCAGTCAAGTTTACGGGCTCGGGAATATCGGGGGGTTGGCGGCATTGCCCAAATTAGAGGCAAAATCGGTGATCTACAAAACATTTGCCAATATCGATGCGATTCCCATAGCGCTGAGTACCCAGGACGCCGACGAGATCGTGGAGATTGTCCGTATCCTTGCGCCTTCATTCGGTGGATTCTGCCTGGAAAGTATTGCGGCTCCAAAATGCTTTACCATCGAGCACCGATTGAGAAGAGCCATGGGGCTGACCCTCCTTCACCATGAATACCACGGCGCGTCCATCATCGTCCTGGCCGCCCTGTATAACGCCTTGAAGGTGGTGGGAAAAAACCTGTCAGAAGCTCGAATCATCATCAACGGCGCCGGCGCTTCAGGTATCGGCGTTACCAAGGGACTCTTGGCTGCGGGTGCCGAAAATATCACCATTTGTGACCGGCACGGAGCCATTCATATCTATCGTATGGAAGGCATGAACTGGGCCAAAGCGGAAATCGCCAGTTTGGTTCGACATCAAGATATTAAAGGAAGCCTTGCCGATGTTATAAAGGGAGCGGATGTTTTTATCGGCCTCTCAACCAAAGGGGTTGTTAATCGTAAAATGGTTGCAAGCATGGCTAAAGATTCCGTAGTTTTTGCCTTGGCCCTTCCGAATCCGGAGATCAGCGAAGCCGAAGCCATAGCAGGTGGTGCAAAAGTTGCGGCCAGCAGCCTTGCCGACAGCGAAAACCAGATCCACTCATCTTTGGTGACCCCGGGGTTTTTCAGAGGATGCCTTGACGTAAGGGCAAGAAGGGTAAACCGGGAGATGTTTTTGGAAGCCGCCCGGGCGCTGGCGGCGATAATTCCTGAAAATGAACTCTCACCCACGAATATTATTCCCCGCCAAATGGACTGGAAAATTTCCCCGGTTCTGGCGGGAGCGGTGGCGAAAACCGCTCAGGAGACCGGTGTGGCGCAGCGGTCAGCCAAAGAAATGCCCCCTGAGAAGGTTCAGGAGCGAACCGAATGTTATATTTATGAAGGTGAACTGGCATGGCTACCTTCCGAAGGGCAGGATTACGGAACGTTGAGCATCGATGAGGAATCACTGGAGCTTCATCATCGATACCAGGGATGTCTGGAAGTGTATACAAAAGTTCCGGTTAAAGATGACGTCATATACCAACGGTTATACGGCCCGGAAGCGGTGGCTCAGGTGTGTCAAAACATTTTTAATGATTCGACAAAAGTATATGATTTTACATGTAAAAACAATCTGGTGGCCATCGTATCAGACGGTAGTGCCGTTCTGGGATTGGGGAATATCGGTCCTCAGGCGGCCATGCCGGTGATGGAAGGAAAGGCCATTTTATTCAAAACCTTCGGAGGTGTGGAAGCTTTCCCGATTTGTATCAGCACCCAGGACCCCAACCTCATCGTTCAAATGGTGGAAGATATCTCACCATCATTCGGCGGAATCAACCTTGAAGACATCTCTTCGCCACGCTGTTTTGAAATTGAACAAAAATTACAGCAACGGCTCGACATTCCCGTATTTCACGATGACCAGCATGGTACCGCTGTGGTCACTTTGGCAGCGCTGGTCAATGCGCTGAAAATTGTGGATCGCAAATTAAACGATGTGCAAATTGTCTTTAACGGTGCCGGTGCAGCATCAATAGCGGTGACAAAACTCTTGATGCGGGCCGGTGCAAAAAACATCACGGTTTGTGATACCAAGGGCGCCATATATAAAGGACGCAAAATAGGAATGAATTTCATTAAGAATGAACTGGCGGACACAACCAATCCTGAAAAACAGAAAGGAAACCTTAGCGATGTATTAAAAGGCGCTGAAGTCTTTATCGGACTTTCTGGTCCGAATGTTTTGAATCAGAAAATGGTAAAGTCCATGGCCAAAAATCCGATTGTTTTTGCACTTGCTAATCCGGTTCCAGAAATCCATCCTGACATCGCCAAAAAGGCAGGGGCTGTAGTAGTCGCCACCGGAAGATCGGATTTCCCTAATCAGGTGAACAACTGCCTGGCATTTCCGGGCATCTTTAGAGGTGCTCTGGACGTACGTGCAAAGTGGATCAATGATGCCATGAACATTGCGGCCGCCCGGGCGATTGCCGGGCTGGTGGGTGATGAACTGAAATCGGAATATATTCTCCCGGGCGCCATGGATTTCAGGGTACCACCCGCAGTGGCGGAAGCAGTGGGCCGGACAGGAATGGAAACCGGAGCCGCCCGGTATCATATTGAACCGGAAAGGATTGCCAGGCATACCCGGGAATTTATCTATGATGAGAGGCTGTCATTGATTTAATAGTTTCGGAATTGCTTTTTTGGGCACAGATCCGGACGGATTTACCGCGCAGGTTCATCAGTTTTCCCATATCCGAACAATCGCCCGATAAAACCAAATACCTTTTTGATACCCTGCCAAAGCTTTGGCAATAGCCAAATCATCAGCAAGATGAAGGCAATCATCAAAGCAATGAACAACCATGGATAATGCAGGGCAGCCCAGAGACCACCGATCACTGCAATGTCTTCCACAACTGAAGCGGCCCAGTTTGTAAACGGCTCGGGGGAGGTATTTATAAGAACCCTTGAACCCGATTTGACAGCGTGGGCACCGGCCGCCAGGCCGCCTCCCAGAATGCCCGCTGCAACAGCTAAGGCCGGATTGACATCACCCACAGCACCGGCGGCCATGAGTACACCCGCTGGTATGCGGATGAATGTATGAAGCGTATCCCAACCTGTATCAACGCCCGGCATCTTATCAGCAATAAATTCCACAATATACATCAAGCCTGCTGCACCGATGACCAGTGGATTCATAAGAATTTGAAGGTGGTCCGGCAGGACAATATTTTCTGTTATCCCAAGCAGTCCCAGAACCAATATCGCGGCATAAAGATTAATCCCGCTTGCCCAGGCAGCTCCCATAGTCAGGGATATGGTATTTACTATTTGATCAAGTGATTCCATTCCGCTTTTAAATTTACTGAATGCTGGTGCTATTTGTCAACTAAAGCATTTATTTTTATTCTTACCCTTTTTATTGAGTTGACCCGGAGGGTATTTGAGCTTGTGATCTTGATAATGGGTATAGGTTTATCTGTATCCATCTCAATGCTGACATGGTCACCAAGGCTCACTTGTATCGCATGAGGCAACGATGTGAAAATTTGTCAGTTGGATCCTTGTAGCAAGGTGTTTTTTCTTCTGTCTCGACCTAAGCGGGTGATTTGCTTAAACACTTAACATGTTGTGAGATGATTGACATTTTTGCAATATATTTGTACCCTCAATCGAGCTTCAACAGTGACCCGCTTGAATGTTTCTTAGAAAAAAGTAAATGCATGATTTAGGATGTAGAAAATCCGAGACATACGATTGCCATGAAACCGATTGTCGCCATAATAGGTCGTCCCAATGTAGGAAAATCGACTTTTTTTAACCGTGTAACCGGGACAAGGAAAGCCCTTGTGGACAATTTCCCCGGCGTTACAAGGGATCGCCATTATGGTGATGCTACCTGGGACGGCATTGCATTTACACTGGTCGATACCGGCGGATTCCCGGATCAAGATAAGGATGACTTTGCACACAAAATACGTTTCCAGATCATTCAGGCTATAGAAGACGCAGATGTTGTTATTCTTCTACTGGACGGCAAGCACGGAATTTCTCCTTTTGATGAAGATGTTGTCAAGATTTTCCGTGAATTAACAAAGCCTGTCTTTTATGCAGTCAATAAAATTGACGGGATTGAACAGGAGGTTAAACTTTACGATTTTTATAGCCTGGGTATAGAGAAATTATATCCCGTTTCAGCCGAACACCGTTACGGCATATCAGGTTTTCTCGATGACCTGACATCGGTTCTGCCTAAAACATTTTTAGATGAAACTGTGGATATGATCAAGCTTGCCGTGGTTGGCAAACCCAATGTCGGCAAATCATCGCTTATTAACAGAATTTTGGGTCAAAATCGTTTGCTTGTCAGTGAGACTCCGGGAACAACTCGAGATGCCATCGACTCGGTTTGTAATATTAAGGACAAGTCGTATCTTCTCATCGATACAGCCGGCATCAGACGTAAGGCAAAGGTTTCAAAAAAGCTTGAAAAGTTTTCCATTATTAAAGCGTTAAGAAGCCTGGATAGATGTGATGTGGCGCTTATTGTCATCGACGCATACGAGGGGATTACCGAACAGGATATAACTATCGCAGGTTATGCATTTGAGCGGGGATGTGGATGCATTTTCCTTTTGAATAAATGGGACCTTGTTGAAAAAGACAGCAAAACCGCTTTAAAATATTATGAACAGTTAAGAATGCAGGCAAAATTTTTAAGCTTTTCTCCGATTATAACAATTTCAGCGTTAACCGGACAACGGGTTTTAAAAATATTCGGTCTTGTGGAAGAGGTGTTCAGCCAGTACTCGGCACGTATCGGGACAGGACCACTGAACAAGATATTTGAGCGGGCCATTGAAAGGACAGAGCCGTCCCTTTACAGAGGAAGACGTATTAAATTTTATTATGCCACCCAGGTGTCCAAGGGTCCTCCCACTTTTGTCTGTTTTGTAAATTATCCTGATGCCGTCCATTTTTCCTATAAGCGCTACCTTATTAACCAGATCAGGGAGAGAGCCGGGCTTGACAAGACACCGATTCGAATAATCTTCCGTAAGCGGTTAGGCAAGCCCAAAAAATGATACTGGATGCTGGATACTTAAAACTTGATAGTATAACAAGTTAAATAGGACGCAGATTTTCGCAGATATACACAGATAATATTATTATTTATAATTTAAAAAACTTTTTAATCTGTGTTCATCTGTGTCCCAAAAAAGGAAATTCCTATACTATAAATTTACTTTTTTAAGCGGCGAAGCCGCGTTGCATAAAATCGCGAAGCGATTTTATTAAAGGATGAACAGTGGATTTGTTTGAATATCACGCGCAACAATCAGCCCGGGGGTCACGGCCCCTTGCCGATAGAATGCGACCAAAAAACCTGGATGAATTCGTAGGGCAAACGCATGCCGTTGGAAAAGGGACATTGATTTGTCATGCCATTGAACAAGACCGGATTTTTTCCATGATTCTCTGGGGTCCTCCGGGATGCGGAAAAACAACCCTTGCAAGAAATCTTGCGGGTGAAACCCGTTGTCATTTTGTCCATTTTTCCGCTGTACTGTCAGGAGTCAAGGATATCCGAGCGGTTATAGAGGACGCAAAAAACCAGCAAAAACTTTTTCGAAAAAGAACCGTTCTTTTTGTAGATGAGATACACAGATTCAACAAAGCCCAGCAGGATGCATTTCTGCACCATGTGGAAAGCGGGTTGATTACTCTGATTGGCGCTACCACCGAAAACCCCTCATTTGAGGTTATATCTCCGCTCATGTCCCGGTGTCGTTTAATAACCTTAAAAGCCCTTTCATCAGATGATATTGCCGTTATCATAGAAAATGCTCTAAAAGACAAGGAAAGGGGCTTAGGAAATTTAAATCTGATTATCGAAAAAGATGCCCTTTCTCATCTTATTCGCATTGCGGACGGAGATGCCCGTGCTGCCCTGAACGGCCTTGAAAGCGTGGCATATCTGCTAATATCTGAAATTGATGCTTCAAAAACAGGAAGCCCGGCGCAAATAACACTTCAGGTTTTAGAAAATGCTTTGGAAAAAAAGGCCCTTTTATACGACAAGTCCGGTGAAGAACACTTTAATCTTATATCCGCCTTTCATAAGAGCTTAAGGGGGAGTGATCCAGATGCGGCTGTCTACTGGTTGGGACGAATGCTCACCGCCGGCGAAGATCCTTTTTATATAGCGCGCCGAATGGTCAGGTTTGCAAGCGAAGACATTGGAAATGCGGATCCCAATGCACTCGGAGTTGCATTGAACGCTATGGAGGCGTTTAAGTTCCTCGGGCCCCCGGAAGGTGAACTTGCAATGGCCCAGGCTGCCATATATCTTGCTACGGCTCCGAAGAGTAATAGCATATACCAAGCGTACGGAAAGATTAAAGAGGCTGTTGACGGTTATGGTTTTTTGCCGGTCCCTTTTCATATTCGGAATGCTCCGACAGGACTGATGAGAGAACTCGGGTATGGAAAAGATTACAAGTATGCCCATGATTATAAAGATGCATATATTCCTCAGGACTATTTGCCGGAAAAACTAGAGGGCAGGCTTTTTTATGAGCCAACAGCCCGGGGGTATGAAAAGACAATTAAACAGCGGCTCGACGGATGGAGAAACTTGAAAAAAAACCTAAAACATAAACTTAAAACATAAATAAAAATTCCCGGATCTTTTGATATGTTTATTATCTAATGAAAGGATAACAAGCCGGATCAACAGAACGTTATCAGTTTCCTCTCCTGTCTTTCGTGATTTTTTTTCTTCTGATCACCCGCGCTCCCTCTTGCAAATATCTGTCCCGTGTCTCGGTTCATTAATACGCCAATTTTACACCCAAAATTGATCGCCTAACCCCTAACCCGGACAAGTCCGCCCTCCTGCAAAGAGCAGTTCGGCTGAAGTGGATTATCTTGCGGTAATTAGAGGCAAAATATTTCCGATAAAAGTAAAAAGCGGATCTTCGGGCAGGCTGAAAAGTATGCATCTTTGTTTACATAATTACCCGAACTTTCGGAAAGGTCTTGTGTTTTCAACTCGTTCGTATGCTGATTTCCCTGAACAAAATATTACTTTTATACCGCTATATTTTGCTTTTTCTGCCACTTACGCAGGCCAGGGTTTAAACAAATTCCAAAACCTGACTTGCTCTCTTGAAATTTTTCCTGTATGAACGGGGACAAATGAGGTTTCGATTACCAAAAGAAATCATCAATGAAATTGGTGTGATGCTGATGCAAGATACATGCACGGTATCAAAAATAGATACAAGTACACGGGTCTTAACGGTTATGCCTATATTTGAGAGTTGGTAATTACTCAAAAAACAACAACATGAAGGGAGAAAGGAGGCTAGTGATGCATAGGAAAACACCAATTATTATCCTATCATTTATATTGATAGTCGGACTTTCAATGCCTGGTTTTGCGGCAAAAGTGCCTGCTCCTGAAGAAGGGGGGCATGGATTTAAGGCGGTAAGTTTGAAAGAGGCAAAAAAGCTTTGGGAGGGTGGTGCGCAAATGATTGCCTGTCACAGCCATACGACCGATTTCATGAAAGCTCATCCTCCTGGCACAATTCACATAACATGTATGGTGCCAAAGGATCACAAAGTCACTGATATGCCGCTGAGCAAGGTTGACTTTGACGTGGCGCTGCTTCCAAAAGATAAGAATACTCCAATTATAACCTATTGCGCGAGTGACACCTGATGGAAATCCTATCACTCCGCCAGGTTGGCGGTTGCTAATGGGTACAAGAATGTCTATTGGATGAGAGACGGTATCAAGGGCTGGGGAGCAGCTTTCTATCCCTTGGTAAAAGAACAAGAACTTTTGCACGCCCTCATGCGTTTTAGCAAGAGCGATTTTGACAAATGCATCATCAGCGAAAAGGCTGCCAGAAAGCTGAATACGCCCGCATTTGTCGATTTTCGTGATGAAGCGAAGTTTAAAAAAGGGCATGTTAAGGAAGCCAGGCACGTTGATTACGACAACATGTTCTCGAAACCCATGATGGAGGAGCTCAATAAAAGAAACAGCCTGATAATTATTCACGACACTCCTGAATTGGCGGGTGTCATTGCATTAACCCTGAAACTAATGGACTACCCCAATGTTTATATCCTGAAATAGATATTGGAAAAAAATCTCTCATTAATAATATAGGTATGACCGTTTACCAATATGATAGTTAGAATCAGCAATCCATAGTTGTGGCGACTACTGTAATATCAGACAGGTTTTTGATGCTTTAAAACATTTTGATATCGTTTTCGCGATTATGTAATTGGTATAAACTTGTTTTAGGTTATTGTTTTGGTAGGATTCCACAGGGTTCGAAAAGTCCGAAATTCATGTGGTTGTCTCAATTTATCTGCAATTTTTAGATTTTGGGGGAACCACAATATATAGAAATTTACAAAATTTCTATAATCAACACTATTAATTAGAAGTTGAGCTGTTTAACCTTTCTCCCCGCAAAGACAGTTGAAGCCATTACTATCATCAACTCTCTTGCTGGACCGACTTCTGCCGATTCGGCCTGCGTATCTTTTCGGTTTTACCGAGAAGTTGACAATGACAATTCATTGCTTCTATGGTAAGAGTGGGAGTGCTAATATTTGATTAAAGCTCGGTACATTTCTACAGAGCAATAAGTTACCGTGAAAGGAGTTAAGGAGTTAATGACTCTTGAGATGTGGATAACCACAATAATCCTTGTTGGGATGTTTGATCTCACCTATGTCGGGCTTCCTGCTGCAATAGTGGGTATCGCTTTTTTAATGCTGACCAGCCGTTTTCTATTACCCGAACCAAAAAAGTCAGAAGAGATTGGGGATTTAGAACGTTTGTTCGGCTCGGAGTTTAGGGTTCCTCAGAAATCGCCTTTGATTGGCAAAAATATTGAGGAGCTGGGCTATCTTAAATCAGTCGGCTATAAACTTGTGAAATTAAAGCGGCAAGACGGTACAGAAGACACGATTGAGGCCGGAACCATATTGAAAGCAAAGGATGTACTGGTCTTTTCAAGTAACCTTGAATCGCTGCCGGATATCTGGGATACAAATGGTTTAGAACCGGTATATGGCGTGGGTGTCGCAGAAATGAAGTCCGAACGGTTCACTCACCGGCTGGTTCAGGCGGTTGTGTCGCGAAAAGCGCACGCAATTGGAAGGAAAATTTCAGAATTACCTTCGCCTGGAAGCGTTCTCAAAGTTTCAATAGTTGCATTTTCAAGGCATGGGAGGCCTCCGGAAGGACCGCTTGCGGATGTACGGGTGAAAGCAGGTGATAACGTGGTCCTTGAGGTTGATGAGATTTTCTTTCACGAGAATCAGAAGGAGATCGCATTTATCATGACAAAGCGGCTGACAGGTGCCCGTATTAAGCGGTATGACCGTGCGATAAAGTCATCCCTGATCACATTAGCTATGGTTGTTGTGGTGGCATTGAACTGGATGAGCATGTTGAACGCAGCGCTTCTTGCCACCGGCGCCATGTTGCTCACAGGCTGTCTGACCTTTCGGAGCGCCGGGCGCAGTATCGAATTTAATACTCTGGTCATCATTGCAAGCGCCATTGGGCTGGAAGCCGCCGTAACGGGGAGCGGGCTCTCGGGGAAAATCGCCGGTCTTATGGCTTTGATTGGAGGAAAAAACCCTCACATTGCTATCACAATGGTTTTTCTGGGTTGCATTCTGATGGACACCATGATCACCAATGTGGCTTCGGCAGCGTTTATGTTCCCCATCGCCATGGCAATGGCCGGTAATTTAGGGGTAAACGGCATGCCCTTTGCAATCACGGTCATGGTCGGCGCTTCGTGCAGTTTTATCTCGCCCATGGGTTACCAGACAAATCTTATGGTTTACGGTCCAGGTGGTTACAAGTTCACCGATTTCGTCAAGGTCGGGGTACCGCTGACGATTGTTGTGATATCGTTTTGCTGCTTTGGCCGGGGAACGTTTCGGGCGTTTAGCGAAGGGCTTACCAAAAAAGTTTGGTGAAGGAGCATCTGGCACCCCGGCCATTTAACCTTTTCTCTCGAAATTTCAAACACACTTTAAAAAAGGGCAAATTTATTTCCCAAGATAGTTTGAAACTGCCAAAAAAGAGAAAACTTAATGTCAAATATTGTCAAATGCTTTATGTTTACACTTTTATGGTATAGGTTATCTATTTAATATTTATGTATAATTATCTATTTTTAAAAATAGAATGTTAAACCTTGCACGCTTTTTGCTTTACCTTAGTTTAACAAATAGGGATTCTCGGGTGTGCGTGCATCTTTTCAGCCAGGCAACTTCAAAATTTAAATAAAAAGAGAAGATATATCCTGGTGTTAATAACGGCATTTCGGGAGACTATTATTTGTGGCAAGGGCCTTGTAGGATTCTCAACCTGTCTTAATAATCTTTGGAAAGGGCGATTTAGTTGATTGCCCTTTTTTATTAACATTCCATGGGAAGAATCATCAAAGAGTATAAAGATAAAAATTATTGCTAATAAAGCGATTTTTCTATCAAGTCGAAGAATTTTGGCAAACTCATGTTGTGTTTTAACTGTTTTTAATTCTTGAGGGGATGGGCATAGCAATGCTTTCAACTACTACAAATATCACGGAAAGCAAGCAAGTTGAAGGTGCTTTGGAACAGCGCGATGAAAAATACCGTACGATTTTGGAGACAATTCCTGACCCAGTTGTCCTTTTCGATATTGAGCGCAAAGTAGAATATTTCAATCCTGCCTTTACATGTGTTTTCGGGTGGACCTTAGATGAGTGTTTTGGCAAGTCGATGGATGTTTTTGTGCCAGAGGATGCTTGGCCAGAAATCAAAACGATGAGCGATAAATTGCTGGCTGGCAAAAGTTTTTCAGGTATTGAAACTCGTTGTTACACTAAAGAAGGAAACATTATCCATGTAAGTATAAGCGGAGCTATATACAGGGATAGGGAAGGAAACCCAAAGGGCAGTGCCATAAATCTAAGAGATATCAGCGAACAAAAGAAGCTGGAAAGACAACTTCAACAGATTCAGAAAATGGAGGCCATCAGCAGATTGGCCGGTGGCATTGCTCACGACTTTAATAACCTGCTAATGGGGATACAGGGCCGGACCTCCTTAATGTATTTGCAAATTGGACCTCATCACCCCCATGTTGAACACCTCAAAGGAATAGAGGATTGCATAAAGAGCTCAGTAAAACTTACAAAACAACTCTTGGGCTTTGCCAGAGGCGGGAAATACGAAGTCAAACCGACTGACATGAACGAAATCATCGATAAAAGCGCTAATAGGTTTGGGAGAATAAAAAAAGAGATCATTATTCATTTAGAGAGCCAACCGGATATTTGGTCAGTAGAAGTAGACCAACAGCAAATCGAACAAGTGCTTTTAAATCTATATGTCAATGCCTGGCAGGCGATGCCCGGAGGGGGAGATTTATACATCCAGACAGAAAAGGTTGTAGTCAATGAGAATTGTAAAAGGCCGTATCAAGTTGAACCAGGCAAGTATGTTCAAATTTCTTTAACAGATACTGGCGTGGGTATGGATAAAGCGACCCAGGAAAGAATATTCGATCCATTTTTTACAACCAAGAGAATGGACAGGGGTGCCGGGCTGGGGCTCGCCTCTGTGTATGGTATCATCAAAAATCATGGTGGGTTCATAGATGTTTATAGCAAGAAAGATATAGGGACAACGTTAAAGATACATCTGCCGGCATCAGAAAAAGAGCCAGAAAAAGAGGTCTTTGTAAAGGTGCTTAAAGGCACAGAAACGATCCTTCTTGTTGATGATGAGGATATGATTATACAGGTTGGACAGGACATGATTGAAAGTTTGGGGTATGAAGTCTGGACTGCAAAGAATGGAAAAGAAGCTATAGAAATCTATAAAAAGAACATGGATAAAATCGATACGGTTATGCTGGATATAATTATGCCGGTCATGGACGGTGGAGAAACTTATGACAAATTAAAAGAGATAAATCCTGATATCAAGGTTCTCCTATCAAGCGGATACGGTATCAACGGTCAAGCGACCGAAATGCTGAGTCGTGGTTGTAATGGTTTTATCCAGAAACCATTTGATATGAAAACTCTTTCAAAGAAAATAAGGAACGTTCTGGACAAGGAATAAACTTTTTATTGTTTCTTTTACAGAATTGCCTATGTCTTATATCTTATAATCTATCTTGTTCATCAGAGTGTGATGATGCTCTGCCTTTGATCCTGAGGAATTGAAGCCAAAAAAATATTATGATTTCGCTTTTTAAATCTTCAACCCAAGATCTGTACTTTTTGGAATCACTCCATGGCAAGAATCTGTACTTTTTATGATTACAAGAAACCTTCACTTTTCGGTAATCGAAGCTTCAGGCAATCATCAATATCCACCTCATTCAATTATGTCCGCATATTGTATTTCCTAATAATGTTTCAAAACCTTCCATAGTCCTATCAGGTCTATCTGGCCTATCCTTTGAGACTTTTCAGCTTTTTCTTTCTCCTAATATTGCTCCAAAAGAGCGCAAGATCTGTCAAAGAATAGCATTTTTTTGACAAAAATTGTTAAAATACTTTTGTATTGTAATCCGGGTAATTAACCTAACCAATTGGAATCTAATAATTCTCCCCGCTTTTCGAAATGGGATTTTAATTTTTGCACGATTTTTGCATATTTAAGGAAGAACACAGACATAGTATTCATAATTATTTTTACTAATAGGTTGGCTATCAATCATGTTTAAAATATTACTGATCATTGCGCTAATAGTGGCCATTTTTTGTCTGTGTGTTGCTATAGTCGCCTTATTTGCTGCGTCTCGTGAAAACGAATTGCCGGATATTAAGGATGTTGAGGTCAATTAACTACCTGAATTTTGAACGCATATGACGGTAAAGAGTCTGCTGCGATTATTGCAACGATTAAAGCTCAACTGCCTGGCTTCGTTAAGCAGGTTTTGTTGCGGGCAGATGGTGAGTTTTGAGCCGGCAAAGCGTACAGGCTGGCATTGAAGCCAAATTGCAATTTATCATTGCCAATAAAGGCTATAATCCTCTGAATAAAAAAATATTTTTAAGCGGGGATATATGTTTAATTTAGAAGAGCGTGTGATTGCTTCTGGCAGCTATTACGTGGGAATAAGAAGATCAATCGTATTACAGGCATTACTTGGAACATGCGTCGGAGTTGCAATTTATGACTCTGATGC
>JAYEFV010000050.1:0-5487 GCA_034658755.1 Thermodesulfobacteriota bacterium
GTATCCGCCTGGCCAAGGAGGCCGGCAGACAAATTATGTATCTTCTGGAAAAAAACATTACTCCCACAAGTATCATGACTGATAAGGCGTTTAAAAATGCACTGGCCGTGGATATGGCCCTGGGATGTTCGACCAACACGGTGCTTCATCTTGTGGCAATTGCACGGGAAGCAAATGTGCCTATGGATCTTAATCAGTTCAACGAAATCAGTAAAGCAACCCCGCATCTTTGCTCCCTCAGTCCGGGCGGAACGCATCATATTCAAGACCTTAACCGGGCGGGCGGTATTCCTGCGGTGATGAATGAACTTTCCGGGGCCGGCCTGATCGACAATACCTGCCTGACGGTAACCGGCAACACCGTGGAAGATAATATAAAAAACACAGATATACTGGATGATACTGTGATCCGGTCAACAGACAACCCATATCATGGTGAAGGGGGTCTTGCCATATTGTTCGGCAATCTTGCTCCTCAAGGATGCGTGGTTAAGCAGTCTGCTGTTCTTGATGAAATGTTGTGCCATGAAGGACCTGCCAGGGTCTTTGATTCAGAGGAAAAAGCAACCCGGGCCATTATGGACGGTAGTATCCATAAAGGAGATGTTATCGTGGTTCGTTATGAAGGACCCATGGGGGGTCCTGGAATGCGGGAAATGCTGACACCGACCTCGGCCATCGCAGGCATGAAGTTGGATGCTCATGTTGCATTGCTTACGGATGGTCGATTTTCAGGAGGCACCAAAGGCGCTGCCATCGGGCATATTTCACCGGAAGCCATGCAAAAAGGGCCCATTTCGATTGTTCAGGAGGGAGACCCAATTGCCATTGATATTCCTGCGAAAAAATTAACGCTCAAGGTTTCTGATCAAGAAATCAACAACCGATTATCAAAATGGTCCCCGCCGCAACCCAAGATAACCCATGGTTATCTGGCCCGGTATGCACGCATGGTTTCATCTGCCAGTGAAGGGGCGGTCGTAAAATAAGCAAAAAAAATTCTGCGGTGTTAACTAAAAAAGGAAGGAAGAGACATGAAACTAACAGGCGCACAAATTATGATGAAGGTCCTAAAAGAGGAAGGTGTTGACACGATCTTTGGATATCCGGGCGGTGTTGTCATCGACATCTTTGATGAACTCGACAAAACCGATATCCGTCATGTTCTGGTTCGCCAGGAGGCGTGTGCGGTTCATGCTGCTGACGGTTATGCCCGTGCCGGCGGCCGAGTGGGTGTATGCCTGGTAACATCAGGACCAGGCGCAACCAACACCGTAACCGGCATTGCATCTGCTTATATGGATTCCATTCCCGTGGTAATATTTACCGGGCAGGTTCCGACACATCTTATCGGAAATGATGCCTTTCAGGAAGTCGATACTGTCGGAATAACCAGACCGATCACCAAACACAATTACCTCGTTAAAAGTACCGAGGATCTTGCAAGAATTATCAAGGAGGCCTTTTTGATCGCCAGTTCCGGCCGCCCTGGGCCTGTGCTGGTGGATATTCCAAAAAATGTAAGCGTCAATACGATCGATTACAAGGCTCCCAAAAAAGTCAATCTCAGGTCTTACAAACCTACCTACAACCCCAATGTAAAACAGTTGCAACGGGTTGTAGAGATGATTAAAAACTCCAAAAAACCGGTTATTTTTGCGGGCGGCGGAGTTATACTTTCAAAGGCTGCAAAGGAACTTACTGAATTTGCGCGAAAAACCAAAATCCCTTTAACCGCTTCTCTGATGGGTTTGGGTGGATTTCCGGGTACGGATCCGTTGTGGCTCGGAATGGTCGGCATGCATGGTACTTATCGGGCCAATATGTCTATCGGCGAATGTGATCTTTTGATCGGTATCGGCGTTCGTTTTGACGACCGTGTCACCGGCAGGATAGATGCCTTTGCGCCCAATGCCAAGATCGTTCATATTGACATTGATCCGACATCCATCCGCAAGAATATTCCTGTCACTGTTCCTATAGTGGGTGATTGCAAAATCACTCTTGACCAACTTAACAAACTCCTTAACAAGGAAGACCTCGGTGATCTCAACAAAAAGCGAGAAAAATGGTCCGATCAGATTCAACACTGGAAAAGCACATCACCCCAGACATATGATCAGAAAGACGTTATCAAGCCGCAATATGTGGTCGAAAAACTTTACCAGCTCACTAAAGGCAACGCCATTATAACCACTGAAGTTGGGCAGAATCAGATGTGGGCTGCCCAGTATTATCACTATGATCAACCCAACCACTTTATTACATCAGGTGGCTTAGGCTGCATGGGATTTGGACTTCCGGCCGCCATTGGAGCGCAGTTAGCCTGCCCGGATAAGCTTGTGGTCGATATTGCCGGAGACGGTAGTATTCAGATGAACATCCAGGAAATGGCCACAGCGGTACAATGTGGTCTTCCGGTAAAAGTTGTTATCCTGAACAACGGTTACCTTGGCATGGTCAGACAATGGCAGCAACTTTTTTACGAAAAGCGCTATGTCGCCACATCTCTAGAGCATGCTCCTGATTTTGTTAAACTGGCTGAGGCATACGGTGGACTCGGCTTAAGGGCTACAAAGCCCGAGGAGGTAGAACCTGTACTTAAAAAAGGCCTTTCTTCCAAGAAAACCGCAATAATGGACTTTGTTGTAGAAAAAGAAGAATGTGTTTACCCTATGATTCCTGCGGGCGCCGCTGCTACGGAAATGCTTTTGGTATAACCCAACCCGGACAAGCCCGCCCTCCTGCCTAGCGGAGTAAGGCGGACGGGCCGGACCAAAAATATTTGCCACAAAGGCACTAAGACACCCTCCGGGCCGTAGGCCCTATGGGCCGGAGGCAAAGGATATATTTATTATTCTTTCTTCGTGCCTTGGTGCCTTAGTGGCGAGAAAAAAGGATGTTAGCCATGACAGAAGAAAAACATGTACTTTCGATTCTAGTAGACAACGAGCCCGGTGTACTCTCCAGAATTGCAGGACTGTTCAGCGGCCGGGGATTTAACATTGAAAGCCTCTGCGTTGCTGAAACAACCGATCCGCTGGTATCGAGGATCACCCTGGTTACAACCGGAGAACCGCCAATTATTGAACAAATTGAAAAACAGCTCAACAAGCTCATTAATGTCGTCAAGGTCAACGTTCTTACCGGCAAGGAATTTGTACACAGGGAGATGGCCCTAATCAAGGTTATGGCCAAAGCCGAGCACCGTGCCGAGATCTTGCGGGTTGTGGATATCTTCAGGTGCAAAGTGGTTGATGTTGGACCCGATCACTACACCATAGAAGTAACCGGTGATGAAGGAAAAATGAAAGCCATATTAAACCTTTTAAAACCTATCGGTATCAAGGAAATTGCAAAAACAGGCATTATTGCGCTCATCAGGGAAGCCAAGTAGATATCCACAGGCGTATGACAAAAAGAATTGAAGATTGAAGAATTGAGGAATTATATCAATATTTCATCAGGATTTCCTGTAACTTCTCAATAAGTTCTGGTACCAAACGTCATTCCCGTGAAAACGGGAATCCAGAAAATCTGAAAAATCACTGGATTCCCGCTTTCGCGGGAATGACGGTAATAATTACATAAAAGATTTTTTAAAGTTACCCGAACTTTTTGAAATGTTACCATAAATTATAAGTAACATACTAAAATTAGCATAGGAGAATAACATGGCTAAGATTAATTTCGGCGGTATTGAAGAAGAAGTAATTACTTCGGAAGAATTTTCATTGGAAAAAGCTAAAGAAGTGCTTAAAGATGAAACAATTGTAATTCTCGGCTATGGAGTTCAGGGACCGGCTCAGGCGCTCAATCTTAAAGATAACGGATTTAAGGTGATAATAGGACAGCTTGAGGGAGACGATTACTGGAATAAGGCTGTTGCCGACGGGTTTGTTCCAGGTGAAACCTTATTTCCCCTCAAAGAAGCGGCAAAGCAGGGAACTATCATTAAAGAACTCCTTTCCGATGCAGGGCAGGTAGCCACCTGGCCTCAGATAAAAGAATGCCTTAACGAAGGGGATGCGCTTTATTTTTCTCACGGTTTTTCAATTGTTTATAAGGAGCAAACCAGTGTCATACCCCCTGATAATGTTGACGTAATTATGGTGGCACCAAAAGGATCGGGAACCAATGTACGCAGAAATTTTCTGGACGGAAGCGGCATCAATTCCAGTTTTGCGGTCTACCAGGACTATACCGGCAGAGCAAAGGAAAGAACATTGGCATTGGGAATTGCCATCGGTTCAGGCTATCTTTTCCCCACCACTTTTGAAAAAGAAGTTCATAGTGATCTTACCGGTGAACGCGGTGTTCTTATGGGCTGCCTTGCAGGTGTTATGGAAGCCCAATACAACCTTTTGCGAAAGCACGGGCATTCACCAAGCGAAGCATTTAATGAGACCGTGGAGGAACTAACTCAGAGCCTTATCCGGCTGGTGGCTGAAAACGGCATGGACTGGATGTTTTCAAACTGCAGTACAACCGCCCAGCGCGGGGCGCTGGACTGGGCGCCCAGGTTCCGGGATGCAGTGGTTCCCCTGTTTGACGAACTGTATGAAAGAGTTGTATCCGGCATAGAAACCAAAAGGGTGATTGAGGCAAACAGCGCTCCTGACTACCTTGAAAAACTGCAAAAGGAACTCGACATCATCAAAAATTCTGAAATGTGGCAGGCCGGGGCTGCGGTACGGTCGTTGCGGCCTGAAAATAGATAACAATAAAAATCCTGGTCCAGAAAACCAAGCTTTGATTATCCCCAGAGAGGATTTGCTTTGTTGGAAGTTTATTGAATTATTGAAATTACAAATCCCAAATAACAAAACACAAACAACAAATAAATTCCAATAACCGAAATTCGAAATAACAAACAAAAGAATAAAAAAATGGCTTTGGCCCTTGTTTGGAATTTGAGATTTTGAATTTGTGATTTATTTGGAATTTGGTGCTTGGAATTTGTTATTTTAGACACAAAACTCCAAGGCATAGCCATATATCTCTGACCTGGCCCAGGCGCCACCCCAGAGGGGCTCTGCCCCGGAGGGAGAACCAGGTTTTCAATGTAAGAATAAATTTTTGATGCTGCTTTAATAAGCCATTAGAAACCATATAATAGGAGTATAACATTATGGAACCGATCATCTTATATGACACCACCTTAAGGGATGGAACCCAGGGAGAAAATATAAACTTTTCCGCCTTGGAAAAGATACAAGTCGCCAAACGGCTGGATGATTTCGGCATACATTACATCGAAGGCGGCTGGCCGGGTTCCAACCCCAGGGACATGCAATTTTTCGATCTTGCACAGGAAGTAAAATTCAAAAATGCTCGTTTAACGGCGTTCGGTTCTACTCGCAAACCCGGTATCGACCCGGCCGACGATCCGAACCTGCAAGCGTTGCTTAAAGCCAACACCCCCGTGGTGGCAATATTCGGAAAAACCTGGGATCTTCATATTAAGCAGGTCATGAACAACACCCT
>JAYEFV010000051.1:0-5481 GCA_034658755.1 Thermodesulfobacteriota bacterium
AGAGGATTTAAAGATATACTTCCCGGGGAAGTAGAACTCTGGCAGTATATCGAAAAAACCGCCAGGTCTCTTTTTGAAGATTTCGGTTTTAAGGAAATTCGTATTCCGATTATGGAACGTACGGAATTGTTTGCCAGGAGCATTGGTGAAGATACCGATATTGTGGAAAAAGAAATGTATACCTTTCCGGATAGAAAAGGGAGTCTTATCACCCTGCGACCAGAGGCAACGGCATCTGTTTGTCGTTCCTACATCCAGCATAAATTATATTCAAAGGATCCGGTCCAAAAATATTTTACAATCGGCCCCATGTTTCGGCGGGAAAGGCCCCAAAAGGGGAGGTACCGGCAGTTTTACCAGATAAATGCTGAAATTTTTGGGGTGGATTCTCCGCTGGTTGATGTTGAGCTGATCTTTCTGCTGGTAACCTTATTCTCAAGACTGTTTATTCCCGATATTGAAGCACATATCAATTCGCTGGGTTGTCCGGAATGTCGCCCAAAATTCAAAGCCGTGCTTTCCGATTTTCTGACATCTTCCACCGGAAGTCTTTGTTCAGACTGTGTCCGGCGAAAAGACCGGAATCCCTTACGTGTGCTCGACTGCAAGGTACCTGCCTGCAGAGAGGCCATGGCTCATGCGCCTTCCATTTTGGATTATTTATGTCCGGCATGCAGCCAACACTTTGAAACCGTCAAGACAGCCCTTGACGCAATGAACGTGCCATTTACCATCGATAAAAGGCTGGTCAGGGGCCTTGATTATTATACCCGAACCACTTTTGAAATTCAGACCGGCTCATTGGGCGCCCAAAACGCTGTGGCAGGCGGTGGCAGATACGATGGTCTGGTTAAGGCCCTTGGCGGACCCGATACCCCGGCAACCGGTTTTGCCATCGGTTTTGACCGGTTGGCGGAAATTACAGGATTGAATCGTAATGATTTTATCAAAACGCCGGATATTTATTTGGCTGCACTGGGTGAAAAAAGCCTGTCCCTTGCATTTGAATGGAAATCTGCGTTATGCCTTGAGGGGATTAAAACCGAGATGGATTTTGGTGATAAAAGTTTAAAAAGCCAGATGAAACGGGCAGACAGGCTGGGTGCAAAACATGTTCTGATCGTCGGCGATAATGAAATCAAACAAGGATCGGTTATCTTACGGAATATGAGCACAAAAGAGCAGGCGTCGATTCCTATCGAACATGTTGTGGAAAATATAAAAGCAAAATTAAGGAGTTAATTCACATTGTCAGATAAACTTGGAGATATGAGAAAAACCCATACCTGCTGTGACCTCGGAGCAGACCATGTAGGTACGGAAGTGGTGCTCATGGGTTGGGTACAGCGCCGAAGGGATCACGGCGGAGTGATTTTCGTGGACCTGCGCGACAGGGAAGGGATTACACAGGTTGTTTTCAACCCTGAAGTCAGTCGTAAAGTCCATGAAAAAGCCCATGTCATTCGTAGTGAATATGTGATTGGTGTTCGGGGAAAAGTCGAAAAAAGACTGCAAGGCATGACCAATCCCAAATTGAAAACCGGTGAGATAGAGGTCTTTGCCACGGAACTTAAAATATTAAATGCAGCCGAAACCCCACCGTTTATGATTGAGGACAATCTGGATGTTTCGGAAAATATTCGGCTGGAATTCCGTCACATCGATCTGCGGCGGCCCCTTTTGCAAAAAAACATCATCAAAAGGCACACGGCTGCCGCTTCCGTAAGACAATATCTGAACAATCTCGGGTTTATCGATATTGAAACGCCGGTGCTGACCCGCAGCACACCCGAAGGCGCAAGGGACTATCTGGTGCCCAGCCGGGTTAACCCGGGTCTGTTTTACGCCTTGCCCCAATCCCCCCAGATCTTCAAACAACTGCTCATGATGTCCGGGTTTGACCGGTATTACCAGATTGTAAAGTGTTTCAGGGACGAAGACCTCAGGGCGGACCGCCAGCCGGAGTTTACCCAGATCGACATGGAAATGTCCTTCGTGGGAGAAGACGACGTGATGGAAATTACAGAGAACATGATGGTCAACATCTTCAGGGATGCTCTGGACCTGGACCTTACCCCCCCTTTTGAGCGCCTTTCATATGATGATGCGGTTGGCCGTTTTGGGCTGGACAAACCCGATATTCGGTTTGCACTGGAACTCGTGGATATTTCGGACATTGTGCAGGACGCAGGTTTCAAGCTCTTTTCTGATGTTGTTAAAAAGGGAGGCATCGTCAAAGCGCTTAATGCCAAGGGGTGCATCAATTTTACACGCAAAGAGATAGACGATTTGACCGAATTTGTCTCCGTCTACAGAGCCAAAGGTCTTGC
This sequence comes from Thermodesulfobacteriota bacterium, assembly GCA_034658755.1. GTDB lineage: Bacteria > Desulfobacterota > Desulfobacteria > Desulfobacterales > UBA11574 > S5133MH16. Next base: position 2,331 of record JAYEFV010000051.1, read on the forward strand.
ATGGATCAAGGTGCGTGAAGATTCCTGGCAATCCCCGATCGCGAAATTCTTCACCGACGATGAAAAACAGGCACTTGCAAAGCGTATTGATATGCAACTTGGCGATCTTGTATTTTTTGTAGCCGATCAGCCCAAAATCACCAACGAGGCCCTGGGACACCTTCGAAACTTTCTGGGGAAAAAACTCGGCATGGTAAATGAAGACACATTCAGTTTTGTCTGGATTACCCGGTTCCCTTTGCTGGAATTTGATGAAAACGAAAAACGAAACCAAGCCTTGCACCATCCCTTTACGGCTCCTCTGGACGAGGATTGTGACCTGCTGGAGAAAGACCCGCTTTCCGTCAGATCAAAAGCGTATGACCTGGTGTTAAACGGTTCGGAGATCGGCGGCGGGAGCATCCGTATTCACCAAAGAACGTTGCAGGAAAGGGTGTTTGCAGCACTGGGGATGGATCGGGCAACATATGAGGAAAAATTCGGATTTCTACTTTCGGCTCTGGAGTCCGGAGCCCCGCCCCACGGCGGGATAGCCATCGGTTTTGACCGGCTGGTGATGATTTTGTGCGCACAGCCTTCCATCCGGGATGTCATCGCCTTCCCAAAAACTCAGAAAGCGGCATGCCTGCTTACCAATGCCCCTGCTCAAGCACTCAAGGCCCAGCTTGACGAACTCTATTTAAGAATAAAAAAGTTTTAAATAAAAACGACAAAAATCATATAGACTATACTTTACTCATGAGTAAAATAGACCATGGGTGTCACGGAAGTCACAGTATCAAATATCGAGTATCCAGTATGTGAATGATGCTGATACCGGATAAGTGGATAAAATTAGGCAAACGTGATCAACAACACCTTAATATCGTATGATAATTTGTACTAATCACTGATCAAGGCGACCCCGCTCATCATATCTGGAGTGATCCTGAACTTACAAAGAAATATTTAAGGCTGAAATCAAAGTGGGGTCAAAGGTCGTCTCAAGATAGTAAGCCATGAAATATGTTGAGAAACATTATTGAAGACAAAATCTAAAATCATTGAAATTGATAGTGTCGGCCAGATTTTGTTTGAGCGCAGTAACCGGGCAAGACATATCAGTATTTCTGTGAAACCGTTCAAAGGCGTGCGAGTTGCCGTTCCTTATGGAGTATCATTTGATAAAGCCAAACAGGTTGCTCAATCAAAAAGAAACTGGATAAAAAAACACCTGGATAAAATGAAGCAGGTGGAAAAGGAACATGAAGCCTTTTCAAACAATTCGACTGAAATCAACAGAGCCAAAGCCAGAAAGAAACTTGTTAACAGGCTCAATGAATTGTCCGAGCAACACGGTTTTAGCTATAACAAGGTATTCATGAGAAGCCAAAAAACCAGATGGGGAAGCTGTTCAGCCAAAAATAATATAAACCTCAACATGAAGCTGGTGAGATTGCCGGATGAAATGATTGATTATGTCCTTTTACACGAACTCGTTCATACCCGTATAAAAAATCACACTAATGCGTTTTGGGCGGAATTAAATAAGTTTGTGGGGGATGCCAAAGAGATGAGTAAAAAAATGAATGAATATAAAGTGTTTCTGATGTAATTTTACTTTGGCTTAAAAAATCTGAAATGTTGATATCACAGTAATTTTGTGCCTTTAAATTTTGCCGACTAGTTGGAGTAATCTACAATTTTGGAGGCGCATTTTCAGTGCCGATACTTAGTTCCTTAGTAGTAAATTTTGTGCTTTTTATGGCAAAAAAAGTTTGATCACACCACGAAGTACACGAAGATCACTAAGGTTATATATTTTATTCTTCTTTTCCTTCGTGGTCTTCGTGGTAAAAATAAAACCGATCTTTTTTGGTGCCGGCTTGTCCGGGTTAGGGCTTAGGAGAATAAATTCTAGGCTCAGCTCTCTCTATCGCTCTCTTGACTCGCAGCTTTATTAGCATCTGGTTCCTTCTTGAAATAAAGCCAGACCAGGATGCCAATGAAAACAAACACCCAGAGATTAAGAAGTGTGTCGATAAAGTTTGCTAAGGCCATCAAACCTCCTCTGATTTAAGCGCTTTTAGCAGACAAACCGTTACCAGGAGCACGATAAAAATAAAAGGTAAAGCTGCAAGACCAATTATACTCTTCACAGCGTCGATACTATTCGACATGATCATAACCAGCCCAAGGGCTCCCAATATTACGCCCCATATAAGCTTCATCCTTGTGGGAGGGTTCGGGTCTCCACCAACTGCAAACATAGAAAGTACAAAAGAGGCGCTTACCACACTTGTCACCACAAAAAGAAAGGCTGCCAGAATCGTGGCGATAATGGTCGGGATACTCAGCGGCAACTGCCTTAGAACAAAAAACGTGGTGTCATTAATGTTTGTCTTCAATACCTCCAGAATCGGCGCATCGATCTTCAGCACTCCATAGAAACCAACGCTGCCAAAAACGCCGAACCAGAAGATAGCAAAAAACGTTGGCACCAGTATGACGCCTAAAATGTACTCCCGTATGGTACGTCCCCTCGATATACGTGCAATGAAAACACCGACGAAAGGAGCCCAGGCAAACCACCAGACCATGAAGGTGAGTGTCCAGGATTGAAACCAACCGGTGACCTTTTCATCGAAAAAGGTATAAGCTTGAAAACCATGAGGAACCACCTGGAAAAAGTATTTGCCAATTGATCCGGTAATTGCGCTCATTATATAGTAGGTAGGGCCGGTCAGCAGAACGAAGATCACAAGTCCGCCCGCAATGGCCATAGCCGTGTTGGAAAGTGTTGCCATGCCTTTGCTCAGATCCACCATCAGGGGAAAAATGTAAGAGAGACAGAGCACTGTGAAGATCACCGCTGCGAGCCATAGACCGGAATTATGCAGGCCGAGAAGTGACTCAACGCCACTTTGAATCTGAAATACCCCCATTGCGACGGACCCGCCGATGCCGATGGCTATAGCATAGATGGCCAACAGGTCACTTAACCAGCCGACACTCTTTGTCCAGGTCCGCTGGCCAAAAACCGCTTTCATAGGAGAGCTTACCAGGATTGGATAGCCTTTGCGAAAGCTGAAATAGGCCATGACAAGACCCGTGACCGCATAGATGGCCCAGGCGTGAAGGCCCCAGTGAAAGTTGGTAATAAAGAGCGCAT
>JAYEFV010000052.1:0-19221 GCA_034658755.1 Thermodesulfobacteriota bacterium
CCTTTTTAAGGAACGTTTGGTATCTTCAATCCTTTGTTTTGAAAAAACAACAGGCTTTCTATAATGCACGGAAAGGAGCCAGTACCTGATTTCCCTGCCGGCATATCCCATATCTGCCAGATCAGGAAGGGTGGTAAGTTCTGCCCCCTGTTCGTCTATCTTTTTACCATCCACCAGGACCCGGTCGCAGTGCACCCAGTATCTTGCAAGGGGTTTGCCGTTCAGAGCACCGGCAATTGCGATTACATTTTCGTTGTGGGGAAAAACCAGCTCGCGGCCGCTGGTGTGGATATCATAGCTTTCCCCAAGATATTTCATTGCCATGGCAACGCACTGAATGTGCCACGAAGGACGTACATTGCCCCAGTCGGTTTTAGTGAATATTCCTCTTTTCAGTTCAGAAAGTCTGGATCTTTTAAAAAGCGTAAAGTCTCTTGGATTATCCTTTTCATATTCATCAAGATCTACGGTGGCACCCAGTTTTATCTTGTTGATATCGATGCCGGACAGACTGCCATAATCGGAAAAGCGGGAAATATCAAAGTACAAAGATCTCAGTTTCTCATATGCATATCCTTTTTTCACCAGTTTTTCAGCCAACGCAACCATATCGTCAACATGTTCGCTTGTTATAGGGTATTTAGAGGCAGGCTCAATTTCAAGGAAATCTAAATCTTTTTTAAACCAATCGATATGTTTTGCGGTAAATTTAGATAGCTTTAAACCCGCTTTTTCTGATCCGTCTATGGTCTTATCGTCCAGATCTGTTATGTTCATGATGTGTGTTACATCATACTCCCTGTATTTTAGATAACGGGACAAAAGATCTGAAAACACAAAACGCCTGCATTCTCCCAAATGCATTCTTGCGTGTACCGTGGGCCCGCATGAATAAAGGGAGACCTTGCCCGGCAAAAGCGGTTCAAAGGATTCCTTGGTCCGGCCCATGGTGTTGAACAGTTTAAGGCCTATTTTTTCGCGAACCGTAAAAAGCGGTGTACTGAGGTATCGTTCACCACCGTCCGGGAATATCACCACAATCGTACCCTCAGCCATGTTCTCAGCCTGCTTTTGAGCAATGACCATGGCTGCTCCGCTGCTCATACCCACAAAAAGACCTTCTTGTTTTGCAAGTTGCCTCGTCATTTCAAAGGCATCTTCGTCATCGATATTTACAATTTCATCAAGACGTTTCTTTTCAAAGATTTCCGGACGATAAGCCTCTTTCATGTTTTTTAGACCCTGAATTTTATGACCGAGATAAGGCTCAACGCCGATGATCTTTATATCGGGGTTATATTCTTTCAGCCGTCTTGAAAGGCCCATAAGAGTTCCGCTTGTACCCAGTGTGGCAACAACCGTAGAGACCTCTCCGGCTGTCTGCTCCCAGATCTCAACGGCTGTTCCAAAATAATGGGCCTGCCAGTTCGCAGGGTTGTTGAATTGATCTGCCATAAAATACAATTCGGGATTTTCTCTGGCCAACCGATAGACCTCCTCAATGGCGCCATCAGTCCCCAGATGTCCGGGGGTAAGTAAAATTTCCGCACCACGGGCTTTTAAAATCTTTTGCCGTTCAACACTGGCAAACTCGGACATGGTTAATAGAATCTTATATCCTTTTACCGAACATACCAGAGCCAACCCGATTCCCGTGTTGCCGCTTGTGGCTTCGATCACTGTTTTATCGGGGGTGAGTTCGCCGGATTTCTCACCGTTTTCGATCATAAAGAGAGCGGCTCTGTCCTTGATGGAACCGCCCGGGTTAAAATACTCAAGCTTTGCCAGGATTTTTACCCGCGGATTTGGATTAAGGTTCTTTATTTCAACAAGCGGAGTATTACCGATGGTGTTAAGAATTGAGTGGGTCATTATTAAAATACACCATTTTTTCGTTAGGTATTTAAATCAGTTTCAATAGACAATATCTTTATGATTTCATTGCGAACTTGCTTTTCATCCATGGATGCATCAATTACCCTAAACCGTCCGGGCTCAAGTCGTGCAAGCTCCAGATACCCGGAGCGCACCTTGTTGTGGAATGAAAGTTTTTCTTTTTCAAATCGGGTTTCAACACTTTTCCTTGCGCCGTTTTCTATCTGTTTCCAGGCTCGTGAAAGTCCCTTTTCAGGGGGAAGATCAAGAAGAATCGTAATGTCCGGCTTTAAGTTTTCAAACAGCAATTTATGGAGTTTGTCTATTAACCCGATATCTAACCCCCTTGCAAAACCCTGATAAACTACTGTGGCGTCATAGAAACGGTCACATAGAACCGTTTTGCCCGCCGATAAAAATGGATATACAAATTCCCTGATGTGCTGGGCCCGATCGGCGGTATATAAAAGAAGTTCCGTCAAAGGATCCATATCCTTACTTACAGGGTCTAAAAGAATTGCCCGTATCTTTTCTCCGATTCGGGTTCCTCCCGGCTCCCTTGTGATGACACAGCTATGCCTGTTGTCTTGAAGAAACTTAACCATATGATTTATCTGGGTCGTTTTGCCAGAGCCTTCTATTCCTTCGAAGGAAATAAACATAACACTCCAATTTAAATGCCTCATATTTAAAATGAGCTAAATTTGATGGTTTCGTAAAAAGTCTGGAATTCCTTTAAAGCGTCATTCCGGCGAAGGCCGGAATCCAGTTTTTCAGTATGTTCTGGATGCCGGATCAGGTCCGGCATGACGAATTTGGACTTTTTACGATTTTATCAAATTTTTTAGGTACTGTTTTTTTCCTAGCCACACTTCCATGTAAGTGTAAGATATTTTACTTTTTACTATCAGTGGGCGGGTCAGTATCATCATTTAATGCACCAAAACTTATTCAGATGTTACCTAATTCTTTTTCCCCTTATAAAAATGCCGCTCAAGCAGTCTGTGATAAGAGGTCCAGGGCTCATTGGGATCTTCCTTAGCCATAAAATCACGGATAGCATTAACCTTTGAGTCTATCTCATCAATATAATTCAGTATAACCGCTTCAATGGTTTTGGGTGGTTCGGGTGAGCCGAATTCCCGGGTGCCATGATGGCTTACAATCATATGCTTGAGCAAAACCATCTGATCTTCCGGGAAATCCTTAATTCCCGGTAGTTTTTCATCGATCATTTCGATCCCTATCACAATATGGTTCAGCAACCGACCCTGGTCGGAGTAGTCTATCCTGAATTGGTATTCGAATTCTTTTGTTTTGCCGATATCATGTAGCATTGCTCCGGCAACAAGAAGATCTCTGTCGATTCCGCTGTAATGCCCGGCAATCTTGTCAGCCAGACTCGCCATTGACAGGGTATGTTCCAGAAGACCTCCAATATAAGCGTGGTGCATTTTTTTTGCTGCAGGTGCGATTTTAAATTCGCGAACGAACTCCTTATCATTCCAGAATGCTTGAATAAGCTGTTTTAAATAAGCGGTTTTAACGGAAGCGGTTATCTTCAAAAGCCGCTCAAACATGCCCTCGATGTTTCGGCGGGTCATGGGCAAAAAATCAGCAGGATCTATTTCATCGGCGGAAAATGCTTCCATCTTTTTGATAACCAGCTGCAAAACCCCCTTATATTCATTAACATTGCCCTTAATATGTACAAAATCACCGGAAGCTACACCGGCTGTTATCTTATCCACATTATCCCATACAACACCCTTTACAGTTCCTGTTTTATCGGATAACGTCACATTTAGAAAATTATTCCCATCCTTTTTCTGAGCCAGAATTTTTTCGGATAATACAAAGATATCATCAATAAAATCCCCGGCCTTGATATCAGTTATAAACTGTTTTTTCATACTGCAACCCTTGAAGTTAGTAATGAGGAGTTTTAGGTGATATTCCACCGCTTAAGCTCATTAAGCATCTTGTAATCCGTCATATCGCATTTAATCGGTGTTATGGAAATAAAATTATCGTCAAGTGCAGCGCCGTCGATTTCAGGGTCTTTAAAAGAGGTATTGGAATCGTTTCCATGCCAATAATATGTACGGTTGCGAGGATCGATTCTCTTTTCAAGATATTCAGAATAAAGGGCAGTTCCCTGCTTACTTATCCGAACACCTTCTATTTTATCCGTGGGTATATCGGGAATATTTACATTGAGGAATGTTCCAAAAGGGAGTCCTTTTTTATAAATGTTTTCCGCCAGTTGCGCTGTAAAATGAGCAGCGTGATCATAGTCGGCAGCCTGACAGCCCTGTATGGAAACAGCAATTGCCGGTACTTTGTATAGAGCAGCCTCTTTGGCAGCGGCAACGGTCCCGGAATAGTTGATATTAACGCCCACATTCGCACCGGGATTGATTCCTGAAATAACCATATCTGGTTTGGAATCGAGGATCTCCATAAGACCCATCTTGACACAGTCGGCAGGTGTTCCGTTCACAGCATACCCCGTAAAACCGTTATTGATATTAACTATGTTTGTGCGAAGCGGTTGATACAGGGTAATACCATGCCCTACAGCACTTCGCTCACGATCCGGAGCAACGACAGTTACATTGTGCCGGCGAGCAAATTTTGCATAAAGCGCCCAAAGCCCTTTTGCGTAAATTCCATCATCATTTGTTAATAAAATGTTCATTGTAAGTTATCATTTTGTAACTACATCTTGATTTTTTTGCCTAAATAGCATTTATACTTGATATTTTATTCTTATTCAAGATGTTATTGATATGGATCATAAGCTATTCTAAATTCTTCATTATAGTCGAAGTCATTTGTCTGGAATATTTTATATGAGCCATTTACAAAACTCCCGTCTCTTGCTCCAAAGCTGCTTTGATCGTTGCGGCAAAGTTTCTTCCTGCTCCAAATACAAAGCGTCTTTTTCTGCTTTTGCCGCTTACCTAAAAGAAAAATACGAGGTTTTGAAATCAGCTCGGATACACAAAGCTATTGTCTGCCTTGCACTCACCCTATTTATCCTGATTTTAACTTCTAATTATGCCTCGGCAGAGGGGAAATTCCCACTGCTTAAGGATGATCCCAAGGTGCCTTGGCATATTGTTGCCGATGAAATTCATTATGACGATAATGCAAATCAATATATTGCCAAAGGCAATGTAACCATAACAAAACAAAACAAAAATCTAAGCGCTGATTATGTCCGTTTTGATCAAAAAAACATGAAAGCTTTTGCAAACGGCCATGTAATCATGACAGCAGGACAAGATATACTGACCGGAAGCCGAATGGAAATGGATCTGAATACTGAAACGGGAACGGTATACAATGGAACAATATTCCTTCAAGAAAACCATTTTTATATAACAGGAGACAAACTTAAAAAGGTCGGCAAGGACTCATATACTGCTGATAAAGCCAGTATCACAACCTGTGACGGTGATCGACCGGCATGGAAAATTACAGGTAGAAACCTAAAAATTACAATAGAAGGGTACGGTTTTGTGAAGCATGCAGCGTTTTGGGTAAAAAAAATGCCGGTACTGTATACCCCCTTTCTTTTTTTTCCGGTAAAGCTAAAACGCCAGTCGGGTTTATTGGCGCCCCAATTTGGTTATTCAGATCGCAAAGGGGCAGAATATATTCAGCCATTTTACTGGGCCATAAATCGAAGCTCGGATGCAACGTTCTATTTAGACTACATGGCACATCGCGGGGAAAAATTAGGACTGGAATACCGTTATGTCCTGGACGAAAAGTCAATGGGGACCCTGATGTATGATTTTTTGAATGACAAAAAAGTAGATGACGGCTCTCCTGGTTCCAGCAAAAGATGGGGGTATGAAGATGACAACTTCCTACGGCCCAATTCCAACCGCTACTGGTTCAGGATGAAACAGGATCAGGCGTTGCCCTTTGATTTTTCCTCAAAGCTTGATCTAGACATTGTGAGCGATCAGGATTACCTTCTTGAATTCAAAGACGGATTAACAGGCTTTAACCAAACCGATGCTTATTTTCTCAAAACCTTTGGCAGAGACCTCGATGATTATAATGACCCGGTAAGAACCAACAGTCTCAATTTAAACAGGATCTGGCCCGCATACAGCCTCAACGCCAAACTCCTCTGGTATGATAATGTCATAAGCCGTCGCTGGGAAGAAACGGACACAACCTTACAAAAACTGCCGTTTATAGCGTTCGACGGAGCAAAACAGAGGATTTTTAGTTCCTCTTTTTATTTTGATCTCAATTCTGAATACACATACTTTTACAGTGAAGATGGTGCAAGGGGCCATCGAATGGATGCGCATCCCAGGTTTTATCTTCCCTATAGGTATAAAAACTATTTCACCGTTGAACCCTCCATAGGAGTGCGGGAAACGGTCTGGCATCTTGATAAGGACGAATACAGCCCTTCTGACAAAAAAAGATCCAACAGACAAATATATGACACAAAAATAGATTTTTTTTCTGAAATCTATCACATATTCAATGTAAAAGGAAAAAGTATCGAGAAGATCAGACATACCGTAAGACCGCATATCATCTGGGATTATATACCTGAAAAAGACCAAGATAAATATCCATTGTTTGATAATTTGGATCGGATTGAAAAACAAAACCAGGATGAATATCTATTGTTTGATGGCATAGATAGGATTGAAAAACAAAACCTGGTTTCTTATTCCATTACCAACACGTTAACATCAAAGTCCAAAGAGAATAGAGAAAAAAAGGGGGCACACATATTAGATAAGCCCAACGGCCATGAAAATTTTAATCGGCCCAGCTATGCCTACAACCAGTTCTGCCGATTCAAACTGGAACAAAGTTACGATATTAATAAGGAAAAAGACGATGATCCTGAGCCGCTTTCCCCGATTTACGCTGAACTTGAACTTATTCCGGGCAGATATTTTTCAATAGATGCTGATGCCGAATGGTCCCATTATGACAACAGATTTCGATCCCATAATGTTGCATTAAACTTATGGGATAACCGCGGGGACAAACTATTTATGGAATACAGGTACACCATCGATTATAGTGAATCGATTTACACCGATCTTCTTTTAAAATTATCAGACAGGCTTTCGGCATACGCTGAATATGAACGGGATATTTTCAATGGTCAAGTTATAAAGTACGGCCTGGGCTTTTTGTACGAAACGCAATGCTGGTCGTTGGATTTTCATTTGATAAAAGATGAGAATGATTACCAGTATCTATTTATGATTAAGCTTTTTGGAATAGGAGAAATTGGCTAAGGAACCATAGGGCGCACAGTTAACCCCTAAATCAGGGGTATAGAATCCTTTCAACGAAAGTGTTTACAAATAATCTCACTGGACATATTCAACCGAACATAATATATGAATAGGCAAATGAAATTATCAAATCTGAAATATTCCTGGTATGTCCTGCATACAAAAAGCAGGTTCGAAAACGTGGTAAATGAAGGCCTGATCAAAAAATCGATAGAGGTTTTTCTTCCAAAGATTCAGGTTAAAAGTAAACGCCGCGATCGAAAGGCTATGATCAGGGTACCGCTTTTCCCCGGATACCTGTTTGTAAAAAGCAATCTTAACCCTAATGAACATCTTGAGATTGTAAAAACAGTCGGTTCGGTCCGTTTAATAGGAAACAAAGACGGCCCGATTCCCGTGCCATCCGATACCATAAAATCTTTGGAAATCATGGTCGGAGGGAACAATACGGTTATAACCGGCACCCGTTTTAAAAAAGGAGACCGGGTGGTAGTGGTTTATGGTCCCTTTATCGGTGTGATCGGCACTTTTGTCCGGTACAGGGGGAAAGGGCGTGTAATCGTTAATATCGAAGCACTGGGGCAGTTTGCCGGAGCAGACGTTAGTGAAGAAGATATTGAAAAACTACCCGAAATATTATCATAAAACCAAAGAAACGGCCGTTTTTTAAAGCTGGAAAAGAATTAAAAGAACTGGTAAATTACTAAACTTGTGTCTGTTTATGAATCTACATTTGGATTTGAGTCAATATTAGGCCAAGAACAGCCGATACGACTATTAACCACTCTCCTTCAAAATGGGACCATACCTCACGCCCTTCTTTTTATCGGGATTGAAGGAGTGGGTAAACAGACCGCAGCCATGGCTTTGGCTATGGCATGTAACTGCATGGCTATCAAGCCAAAGCATCTTTCAGAAAGGATGAAAACCCGATCTGACGGTTACACGCCATATAATCAAATAACAACAATTAACCCTTGCGGTTGTTGCAAATCATGCCGGAAAATCGAATCGGACAATCATCCGGATATTATCCTGCTTAAACCGTCAGGTCCTTTTATCAGGATTGGTCAAATACGTGACCTTTGCGGCACTCTTGCCATGAAACCTTACGAGGCAAGATTACGTGTTGTCATAATCTCTGATGCCCAGGCCATGAATCCTTCGGCCGGGAATGCCCTCCTCAAGGTACTGGAGGAACCTCCGGATCGAACCATTCTGATACTTACAGCTTTGCAGACATCCGACCTTCTTCCTACAATTTTATCTCGATGCCAACATATCAGATTTAGCCCTGTTTCTCGAAAAAACCTTGAGTCGTTGCTAATAAAACGGCATGGAGCCAATCCGGACGAGGCAAAGATAATATCGATCATGGCCAACGGAAGTGTGTCCAAAGCGGTTTCCATGATCAACCCCATAAACAGGGCAAATTGGATAAACCGGAGAGTCTGGCTGATAAATGAAGTTGAATCTTTACCGGTAAGTTCGATCGGTTCACGCATGGCATTTGCAGAAAAGTTGTCAAAAAGCAAAGAAATTCTTGCTGAATCTCTTGAAGTGATTAAATTCTGGTTCAGGGACCTTGTTGTAAGTAAGTATCATCCTGAAAAAATTATCAATAGGGACTTAAACGATAGAATTCAACGTGCTTCCAAAAAGATGAAAACTGCTTCACTGATTTCAAAAATTGATGATATTGAGTCAGCTCAGAAAAATATTCAGGCCAACACAAATTTGCGTCTTACTTTAGAAGTATTAATAATGCGACTTGCAAAAGTTTAAGACTCATTATACATGATACAGAGTATAAGGAACATAAATTGTGCAATAGGTTGCGAAACTTGATATGAAAAAAATAGTTGGAATAAGATTCAAGCCTGCCGGAAAGATTTACGACTTTGACAGCGGTGCATTTGTACTTAATAGGGGGGACCATGTAATCGTGGAAACCGAACAAGGGCTTACGTTCGGTACGGTTGCAGTAGTTCCGATACCCTGTGACGATTCCACGGCAGGAGGATCAGGCAAGCCTTTGAAAATGGTATTTCGTCTGGCAAATCAAGAAGATTTTCATCAAAGAGAGAAAAATCTTAATACTGAGAAACAGTCCCACTCCTATTGTCTGGAATGCATCAATGAACTTGGGCTTAAAATGAACCTTTTTTCCGTTGAAAGCTCCTTTGATGCAAGCAAATTGACTTTTTTTTTCACATCTGAAGGTCGTGTTGACTTCCGGCAACTTGTCAAGATGCTTGTTAAAAAATTCGGTATCAGAATAGAGATGAGACAGGTGGGAATACGCAACCAGGCCAAGATGTGTGGCGGTATCGGAAGGTGCGGACGAGAAATATGCTGCTCGGCATTTATTGAGAAATTTGGACCTGTCTCCATACGCATGGCAAAAGAACAAGGGTTGTCATTAAACCCCACAAAAATTTCCGGCCAGTGCGGCCGACTCATGTGTTGTCTTACCTTTGAATATGAGATGTACAAGAAAATTAAGTCACAATTCCCAAAAATCGGGGAAACAGTAAAAACCAAAAACGGGAAAGGCAAGGTAATCCACCATAATACCATATCCAATCGCATAGCAATTCGTTTAGATAATGGTCAGAATATAGAAGTTGGATTAGATAAAATCTTGACGGTCTCGTAAAAAGTCCAACTTCTGCGTTGTACTGCATTTCGTAATCATTCAACGTACGATAAGTACGCCTCATGATTGCAAAATTTGCACGCCTTGAATTTGAACTTTTTACGAAACCGTCTAAATCGGACTTTTTACGAATTCATCAAAATCTTAAGGGGAAAAAATAGGATTAAGAATGTCAGAACCCTTTTATATAACAACACCGATCTACTATGTTAACGCCAGACCCCATCTTGGCCATGCGTACACAACCATTGTAGCGGATATCGTCCGCAGGTTTCATTCCATGCGCCAAGTAAAAACTTTTTTTCTTACCGGTACGGACGAACACGGTGACAAGATTGTACGTGCTGCTAAAAAAGAGAATCTAAGCCCCAGGAACTATGTGGATAAGATAAGCGGGCTCTTTAAGACGCTCTGGCCTGAACTTAATATTAATTACGATTGTTTTATCCGCACTACCGATGCATCCCATGTTGCGATTGTTGAACAGGTAATGCAAAAGATTTATGATTCCGGCGATATCTATTTCAGTAAATATGAAGGCCTTTACTGTTTTGGGTGCGAGCGTTTCTATACTGAACGTGAACTGGTTAACGGCAAATGTCCTGATCATGAAACTGAACCTGAACCTATAAAAGAATCCAATTATTTTTTCAAGATGAGCCGTTATCAGGACTGGCTGGTTGATCATATTAAGAACAATCCCGATTTTATAACTCCGGAACGTTATAAAAACGAAGTTCTGTCCTTTCTTAAGGAACCCCTTGAGGATCTATGCATATCCCGCCCCAAAAAAAGACTCAAATGGGGAATTACGCTGCCGTTTGATAAAGACTATGTTACCTATGTATGGTTCGATGCACTTTTAAATTACGTTTCAGCCTTGGGATATCCTGATGGAAATCTATTTAAAATATTCTGGCCGGTTGTACAGCACATAGTGGGCAAAGATATTTTAAAGCCCCATGGCATTTACTGGCCGATCATTTTAAAGGCGGCAGACATTCCGGTGTATAAACAACTGCATGTTCACGGATACTGGAATATCGATCAAAGCAAAATGTCAAAAAGCATGGGAAATGTAGTAGAACCGCTTCAATTGAAAAATGTTTACGGACTCGATACATTCAGATTTTTTCTGATGCGAGATATGGTTTTCGGGCTTGATTCCAACTTCAGTGAAAAGGCACTGGTACAGCGTATTAATTCTGATCTTGCAAATGATCTTGGGAACCTGTTCAGCAGGGTTCTAACAATGGTGCATAAATATTTTTCAGGAGTCGTTCCACAAATCGATACCCGGATGGAAGAGGAGCTTGGGTTCGGACTGGAATCTGATGCATTGCAAGCCATTAAAACTTATGAAAAAAATATGGGGGCGTTTGCCTTTCACAAGGCGCTCATGGCCATCTGGGGATTTATCAGCCAGATGAACAAGTATGTTGATCTTACCACGCCCTGGGTACTTGCAAAGAAAAAATCGAGCAGAAAACAACTTGAAGTTGTAATTTATAATCTTCTTGAATCCCTTAGAATCATATCCGGCCTTATCTATCCCATAATGCCGGAAACGGCTGAGACCATGCAAAAACATCTGGGTATGGACCCGAAAAAGCCATTTTATAATCTTGATTCCCTTAAAACATGGAAAACCCTGATTCCCGGCACGAACTTGCCTAAATCAATTACACTCTTTCCGAGGATAGATCTAAAAAAGGGGGATACATTACGGCCGGGAGTAAGGGATCGAAGTTCTGAACCGGCTGCGATCAAGCCCGAAGTAACACTCGACACACTCAATAAGGTAGATCTCAGGGTGGCTACCGTGATCCATGCAGAAGCAATACCCAGAGCGAAAAAGCTGCTTAAACTTGAAGTTGACCTGGGTAAAAGGAAAACGATTATTGCCGGCATTTCTGCAGACTATTCTCCCGAAGATTTGGTAGGCAAACAGGTCATTATCGTTGCAAATCTCAAACCTGCCAAATTGATGGGGATACTTTCCCAGGGTATGTTGCTGGCCGCTGTTGATGAAAATGGGTGTACTGTGGCAACGCTGGACAAAAAAGTAAAACCGGGAACAGTTCTAAGCTAAAGATATAGTTAGTGCCTGAACGAAAAGTCATGTTCAGGCAAAATCCGAATATCGAAACTCGAAATTCGAAACAAATTCGAATACCAAATGACAAAACAACCAAAACGAACTCATTGGATATTCAATGTTTTTGTCATTCGATCATTTCTATTTTGGTCATTGTTTCGGATTTCGAAATTCGGATTTCGAATTTTTGACCGAAAAACCGGGGTTTTCGGTCAAGCACTAGTTAGTTCGTTTCACTCACAATTGGAATGATGAAATAATGATTCCTCACAGACTTGAAACCGAACAAGCAGCCCTTGAAAGACCGGGATGGAGAGAGTATCAGGACAATCTGAAATGGGCTACCGCCAAAAAAAGATTGATCCATAAAACCATTAAATTATCCGCCCTGGTTATTGTTTTGCTTGTTGCGGGTTACGGAATATTCGGCGGTCTTGACGAAAAACCATTTTCTCATTTGCTTGCAGAATTTTTTTCTTCATCCCATGATAAAAAAATCGATTCCCGCCTCAATTATGGCAAGTTAATAGACAAAAGCAATGTTCGGGACCTGCTTAAAAATATATCTTTTATAAACCTTAAGAATAAGAGTTTCGATTTTATTTCGGATGACCGTAAATTTCGAATTGACACCAGTCTTGACATAAAACTGCAGGACTATCTTATAAAAAAGCTGAAATTAGACACATCCAGATACATCGGAATAGTGGGGATGGACCCTGCAACCGGCAAGGTTTTATCTATGGTGAGTTTTGATAAAACAGATCCGTCTAACAACCCGTGCGTGGACAGCAGATTCCCTGCAGCAAGTATTTTTAAGATCGTTACCGCATCTGCAGTTGTTGAGAAATGTGGTTTTAATCCAGACTCTAAACTGTCATATAACGGTAGAAAACATACCCTGTATAAATCCCAGCTTAAAAAACGGATAAACAAGTATACCAACAGGATAACATTTCGGGACTCATTTGCACAGTCGGTTAATCCGGTGTTTGGGAAAATCGGCGCCCTTTACCTTGGGAAAAATACGCTTGAAAAGTATGCTGAGGCCTTTGACTTCAACAAAAACATCGATTTTGAGATTAAGATTGCTCCGAGTTCCGTCTATTTGTCCGACGAACCTTACCAGTGGGCTGAGGTCGCCTGTGGATTCAACAATAAAACAAAAATGTCTCCCCTACACGGTGCAATGATGGCTTCGGCAATAATCAACCAGGGAAGCATCATGGAACCTACGGTAGTTGATCAGATCATTAACGAAAAAGGAGAGATCATTTACCGGAATCGTTTGGTCACGATCAACCAGGCAATTACCCCCAAGGCATCTAAAGTCCTTAATCAACTCATGGCGGCCACCATTCGCTCTGGGACCTGCAGAAAGGCTTTCAGGGGATACAGGAAAGATAAAATTCTTTCCAAACTTAATATCGGCGGCAAAACAGGCTCCATTAACAACAAATCTCACGATGTCCGGTATGACTGGTTTGTGGGATTTGCCGAAGAAAAAGACGGGCCCAAAAAGATAGCCTTATCCGTTATTGTCGTCCATGAAAAATATATTGGCCTAAGAGCAAGTTATTACGCACGGATTGCAATGAGAACATATTTCCGCAGTTATTTTGAAAAAACCGCTACCTGATGTCTAAAATCTTAAACGTGATGAATTCGACTTGTCACGAATTCATCGATATGGGGAAAATCAATGAATTGTTTAATTAAAATCTTCCGTGTTATCAGGCAGATGTTTGGCCTAATTTTGGGTTGTCTTTTAGCAGACGTATATTTTGGAAAACATATGGCAGACCTGCCGGATGGTTCCATCGTATTTTTTCCATGCCAAGATAACATTCTGTGCTGCGGACTCACAGGGACTGTTTCCTTTAAAAAAAAGAATAAAACAGACGACCGTATCGATATTAACTCTTTGAAGGATATGCTCATAAAAATCCAGGACCTTTGCTATGCAAACTGCAGGAAAAATGATTTGAATCTTGAAGATTATTATCTGGGCGGGGAAAAGCAGATCGATGCTCTTTTCCAAAATATACAAAACTTAAAATGCAATGAGCTTTTTTACAATCTTTTCATTCACCGGGGAAGTCAGCGCGAACTTGAAAAATTAGCCGGTAGCCTTTTTGAATTCATTGATAAAGAACAAAGGTTGCTGGACCACCAGATGGGAAACCTTGAGTCTGATGATGTAAATATTTTGTCACGGCGTATCGATTGTATCAAGGACATTGTCTGGTGCCTTACTTCAGAAATTTCCAATAACATCAAAAAGGTAAAAGATTTTTTAAGAAATGGCCATGAAACTCCCACCAGTTATGAAGTAAATATTTTCAAACAGATCAATGCCGTATTGAACAGTATCGACCGTCTTGAGGTCAGGGGCCGCGATTCTGCAGGAATATCCATGATGTTTGCTCTCGATGATTCTGAATTTGACAGATTCGAAGAAACAATAAAAAAGGTGAGTCTTTATGATCAGTTAAAAGAGCGGTCTTCCCGTGATGTTCTGGTTAACCTGGGAATCAAAGTAAATGAGTCAGAAGATGAAAACGGTCAAAAACGTGTTGCCATTGCCATTACCTATAAAGTTGCCGCTGAAGTCGGGAGTCTTGGAGATAATGTTCTTTTACTACGCAAACATATAAAAAACGATAAGATTCTCCATAAACTGATCTCATTCTATCCTAAATACCATACAATTTCCGCCCACACGCGCTGGGCATCGGTGGGCGCTATCGGCGAACCCAACTGTCATCCTGTGGACAACAGTACCATAGGGAGCAGTGTTCCAAAAAGCGGTATCATACACGCCTGTCTGAACGGAGATATCGACAATTATATGGAACTTAAAAATGAATATGAAAAGCATGGCGGTGTTATACCTCCGGATATAACTACAGATACAAAGATCATTCCACTTCAGATCGAAAAGTATATTAACCAGGGTGTTGAGGTTCAAGAAGCGTTCCGCCTGGCGGTAAATGACTTCAAGGGGTCTCATGCCATATCAATGCATACCGATCTGGCTCCAGGCAAGATCTTTCTGGCTCAGAAAGGAAGCGGTCAGGCCATTTTTATCGGTATTGCAAAAGATTACTATATGCCGACTTCAGAGGTATACGGACTGATTGAAGAGACCCCCTTTTTTATCAAGATGGCCGGTGAAAAAGAAATACAAGGCAGAGACGGCATGACCCGGGGACAGATTTTTATCTTGAATCAGGATTCCGCCGGAGGTATGGACGGCATTAAAGCAATCTATTATGACAACACCCCTATTACCTTGGGCAAAAATGATATAAAGCATACCGAAATTACTTCAAGAGACATAGACCGCCAGGATTTTCCCCATTATTTTTTGAAAGAAATTTCGGAATCTCCGCATTCTGTGGAAAAAACCCTTCAGAACCGCTGGAAAATCAAAGAAGATAAGATCCGGCGGTATGTCATAACCCTGGATGATAAAACATTCCCTGAAACGTTGCAAAAGGCCCTGCTGGATAAAAAAATACGACGAATCTTTTTTGTTGGGCAGGGTACCGCCGGTGTTGCTGCACATGTATGTGCAGACATTTTGAATTACTATATGGATGATCCCTCGTTTTATATCAGTGCAATCAAAGCATCGGAGCTAAGCGGATTTAAACTTAATGACGATGACGATAAAAAAATGATGGCGGACTCCCTTGTGATTGCCATAAGCCAGTCCGGAACGACCACAGATACAAACCGTACCGTCGATATGGTGAAAGAACGAGGCGCCCACACCATGGCCATAGTTAACCGCAGAGATTCAGATATTACTTTCAAAGTGGACGGTGTTATGTACACCAGCAGCGGAAGGGATATCGAGATGTCGGTAGCTTCTACAAAAGCCTTCTATTCTCAGATCGTTGCCGGTGCTCTTCTGGGTCTTAAGATTGCCGGACTTTTTGGTCGCAGGAGTGATGACTTTGTTGCAGCACAAATTAAAGAGCTTCTTGCAATGCCCGGCCATATGAGAAAAATCCTTTCAATGCATAACAAAATCGGAAACTCTGCGGAAAGACTTGCGACAACCAAGACATACTGGGCCGCCGTGGGCAGCGGTCCCAACAAGGCTTCAGCAGATGAAATCAGGATCAAACTGAGTGAGCTTTGTTATAAAACGATTTCATCTGATTATGTTGAAGATAAAAAACACATCGATCTTTCATCGGAACCGCTGATCATTGTTTGCGCCGCCGGGGCCAGAGGGACGGTAATAGGTGATATTATTAAGGATACGGCGATATTCCAGGCACACAAGGCTACAGTCGTTGTAATAGCTAACGAGGGTGAAAACCGGTTTGACCCCTATGCAGCGGATGTTTTTCACGTCCCGATTGTCAGTGAGCATTTTGCCCCCGTCCTGAACACCCTGGTGGGGCATATCTGGGGATATTACGCTGCCATGGCAATTAATGAAGGATCACGATTCCTGTATGGGTTCAATAAAGATATCCAAAAAACCGTAGACGATTATGCGAATAAAGGCATGGATGTTTATGAATTGATCCTTGAAAAATCTTTCAGGGAAAAAATCGCTTTTTTTTATAAAGAATTCAGAAGAAAAAAAGCGGATAACAGTTTTCCGTCTGCCATGGGGCTTGAAGCAGCGTCGGATCTGACTCTGCTCTTAAAATATCTGTCCGGGAGACTACCGGTATCTGATTTTGAAATAGATTTCGGGAAAAAAGGTACGGCGCTGAACATTTTGAACACGCTCTTTGAGTGTTTGGGAGAATCGATTAACTGCATGTCCCGACCTGTGGATGCTATCCGGCACCAGGCGAAAACCGTCACTGTGGGGACAAGCCGTATCAGTGAAAAGGTAGAAGGGATACTGTTCGAAGCACTGACCCAATACAATATCCATGCTTCTCAACTTATTAACAGAAATATTATGGTTCTTAAAAATCTCCAGAAAATCGTTTCTGATATAAAAGGAGCCATTTTTTACAGAATCCAAGGCCTGAACCTTCTGGGTGAACCCACAGATCAAACCACCATCGAAATAATAAAAAAAGAGGGTACCTTAAAACCGATTCCGTCCCGTGTAGAAACCGACCGCCTGCTCAAGGGGACCAAAAGAATCATTGTACGGGAAGGGAATGTATATATCGGCAAAGGACGGAAAGACGACCGAAGCATTATCGTTATTCCAATTATATCCGCCTCTGCCGCCACACCGAATTTAATTGAATACATACTATTGTTGAATATATCGTTTAAAGAAAATGTTCCGATAGATGTAAAGATAAAGGCCCTTGGCGGAAAATATGAGCACATCAAAAACATTGTCCAGGAAAACAGTGTGGTGTGGGATGAACAGAATATTGAGCTCGTGGGAATGAAAGAGCTTTTTGGAATATCTGCGGAAAAAATCGGGGAATTTATCGTCTCCCGTGTTTCATGATTTAAGACTCCGTCCGATTCTCCGGACGAATTCCGATTTGTGTGGCTCTTTTGGATATATTCTATATTTTACGGAAATTGTGCTTTTGAGATACGTATAAATGAAACCATGCGATCAATAGCAGTGAAACACAAGTGCTTATTCAATGATTTCAAATCAAAATCGCAACCATATTAGAGGGGTCTTAATTGAAGCTTTAAGGCAGACATCAATCAGCGCTATAAAAAATCAGCGAAATGAGCATATACTATATATTGTGGAATGCCTTTCAGTCTTCAAGCTTTTGATATATTGAAAACCTCATGAAAATCGGGCTTGCCAAAACCTGATGTTTCTTGCAACGAACTAAGCTATCTTAATTAATAGATATTTTGACAATACGTTAATCGTATCACACTTTTCAAAGACATATAATTCGAGGTTAAAAGGAACAGCTTTAAGGGTCAATGTGCAGCCTGTTGTTCTGCTTCCCTTTTAATAAAATGCTTCAGAGGTTCAAAATAATGGTAATATTCATCAAGGAAGCCATCTTCCTCATACCGGCTCAATGCGGGTACTAATGAATCACGATGTAGTTTTCCAGCATGTACTCAAACTCGAAACTCAAATGTAGCTTAAATCCTTTATCTACCGCCCACAATTCTACAACTAAAAAAGCAGGGGATGTTGTCGGCATTCCTTTAAGACCACATGACTTGAGGCGTCATGCGGCAACTTTTGCGAGCCGTAGTGGAGTACCCCTTGAAATTGTTAACAAAATCGTTTTGCGCCATGCAAATTTATCGACATGTCTCGAATTGTGTGAAATGAATCACGCCGTCATGACAATCTCTTCCGCTTTTTGATCAATTAATTTGATCAAATCCTGAACGGCATCAACTTCCTTTTCTTCGAAATAAGCTTCTCCACATTGTCCACATACCCAAGCTGGTACATTATCCAACATGAGGTGACAACCTTTCCGGTCAATATGGAAAGGGCTGCCGGCTTATGGCGATATAACTTTGACTGCTTGAAGTTCCTTTGGCGTCTTTTTTGTTTCAAAAGTTACTCGATCAAGTTTTTGAAGCCCGCAATGGCCATGGTCTTCAATACCAGATATTTTCAATCGTAAATATCCAAATCCGAGTATATTTTCTTCGCGCATTCTTGGCAAATACTATGGCTTAATCAGCTTCTTTCTGAATGTTCCCTGATATATGTCTCTATCTGGCTCCGATAACCTTTGTCATCACGTACCTTTTTACAAGAAGCACAAATTGGTGGCATCCCTGATAATTTTTTGACTTCAGCGATTGCACCCTCGAGTTTAGAAATCAGCCTCTCTCTTTCCTCCTCTGCTTTCTTTCAATTCTTTTCCACATTTAAACACTGGCCGTTTCTTAGGTTTAACCCTGGTCATCTCCCCGGTTTTTGGGTTCTGGTCGTTGTATGCTTTGTATTTTTTAGTGTAATAAGAAAAATCTACGGGAAAACAATCATAAGCTCACGCCTCAGCGCTTGGCTATTGTGAAAATTTTATCCCGCAGTGAAGGGCACCCCAATGTTGAAAAAATATATGAACATCTGCAGGATGATTTTCCTACAATGAGTTTGGCAACAGTGTACCGAAATGTCATGCTTATGAAATCATTGGGAGAAGTCTTGGAACTTGGATTCCCGGATGGCAGCAACCGCTATGACGGGAACAAACCGTATCCACATCCGCATGTCATTTGTGTCCGGTGTAAAAAGATAATCGATCTGGACCTGGCTACTTTAAAAGACATGACAAAAGAAGTTGCTGATGAAACCGGCTTTAAAATCCTGACCCACAGGTTGGATTTTTTTGGTATCTGCCGGGATT
>JAYEFV010000053.1:0-5461 GCA_034658755.1 Thermodesulfobacteriota bacterium
TGCAGTCAGTTTTGTTGTCATGAAGCAATATGGAATTATACAAGCTTTTTGCTTTGATAAACATTTTGTGACAGCAGGATTCACCGTAATCCCTTAAATCCTCATCTCAGCCGCAATGTGATCAACTAAGGCTTTTCCACAATCCGCCTTCGGCGGCATTAGGTTTGAGGTTTGAAGTAAAGCCCTTCCTCACCTTCTGCCTTTCTAATCTTCTAATTTTCTTGCCCTTCCGCCTCCAACCCTTCCCTCTTCTCACTTTCCCAATTGAGAAACATATCCTTGACTTATAAGAGACGGTGTTATATATTTCGCATTGATGTTAAATTAAACATGAATGAGAAATACAATGAATTTCGTTTACTTTAAAAATTCTTTGCGGGACTTCCCGGTGTTTTCAATAGCGGATATCAGAGTCTCACACGGTGATTTCGATCGTCGCAGACTAAGTGAATGGCAGAAAAAAGGATATATAAAAAAAATAGTCAAAGGCTATTACCTCTTTTCAGAGGTAGACGTTGATGAAAGTATGCTGTCGGCAATTGCTAATAAAATTTATAAGCCATCCTACATTTCCTTTGAGACCGCAATGTCCCATTACCGGTTGATTCCTGAAAACATCTACATGATAACCTCAGCGTCAACAAGACGTACGTACCTGTTTGAAACACCTGTGGCACGATTTTCATACAGAACCATAAAACCGGCATTGTTTTTTGGATATTCCATACTGCTTGGCGGTATAAAAATGGCTTTCATGGAAAAGGCGATCCTGGATTATTTCTATATAAATCCTTCGGCTCGGACCGTGAATGATTTTGCCTCCATTCGGGTAAACAGGGAAGAGATACTGGACCAGCTTAATAAGGAACGGCTCACAGAATACCTGCGACGTTTTAACCAAAAGCGCCTGTCAAAAACAATGAAACATTTTCTTGGGTGGTTGGACATAAGTACATAAATCCATAAATACAGTAACGTAAAAGCTGTAACAATCTAAACGATCTTTACAATCATAGCGTTTGAAACGCTCCATTTCAGGTTGGAATATGCTTGATATCAAACAGATTGAATCCTTTTATCCGGAACATCTTTGGCCGTTCAAAAAGAACCTCCTGCGGGAATATCTGCAGTATAAGATTCTGGAGGCAATCTTTGAATCATCGCTGGCTGATAAGCTGACTTTTATGGGCGGAACATGTATCCATATTGTTCATGGCAGTCCTCGGTTCTCGGAAGATCTCGACTTTGATAATCCGGGTATTAGCCGCCATGATTTCGAGGCTCTTTCTCAAAGGGTAAAAAGGGCGTTGGAGTTACAGGGATATACTGTTGAGCTGAAGAATACCTATCAAGACGCCTTCCGTGCTTCTTTGCGCTTTCCGGGTTTGTTGCACGACAGCGGGATATCCGGCCATCGGGATGAAAAGCTGCTGATCCAGATAGATACCGAACCACAGGAAGTTCAATATAACCCGGATAAATTTATCCTTAACAAATTCGATGTATTTTCGAGGATTAACATCGTGCCCGCCGACATCCTGGCAGCGCAGAAAATTTTTTGTATCTTTAACCGTAGCCGACCAATGGGCCGTGACTTTTTTGATGTTGTTTTCCTGCTGGGAAAATCCGGTGTGAATTTTGATTATTTGACTCGAAAAATGTCAATACGAAATAAAAAAGAATTACGAGACAGATTGCTTTCGCGGTGCGCCCAACTGGATTTCAGTCGCCTGGCAAAAGATCTGGAGCCGTTTGTGTATTCCAAAAAAGAAGTGAACCGGGTACTCATGTTTCCTGATTTTGTTCAACAAGAAATTTAGATTTTTAAAGTCGTCCCGGTGAAATCCCCTTCGGGGACTGCGAAGCAGAATTTCATTAGATAAATTAAGAGCGTTGTGATTGATGAGTAGCGCCTTCTCACCTTCTGCTTTTCCCAACTTCCTTGCCCAGTTAAATTTTTACCCCGTTAAACCGCTCTGTCTTTTTTGTTTAACCTGGGGCTTCGCAGAAGACGAGCTAAGTTTACCCAGTTAAACCTATTTTTTCTGTTTAACCGGGGCGGATTTAACCGGGGTGATCTTCTGACCTTCTAATCTTTCCGCCTTCGGCGGCCTGGGGCACGAGCGGGTAGGGTAGCGCAGATTAGGGACTGAAAATTAACTCTAAACCATCTATTCTTTCGAAATGTTTAACATTTAAAGTAGATAGTGGCATATCGTTGGCAATAGCTGTTGCACCGATAAATATATCTCTAAATTCGATAATTTTATTTTTTGTTTTTAGCTTTTTGCCAATATCACTTGCTATGTCCGCAACATTAGAATTGAAAGATAAAATATAGAAGCCTTCTATAATTTTTTCTGTCTGACGAATTTGAGATTTTTTTGTCCCTACCAAAAACTCAAATTTGCTTATCGCAGACAAAAACAATGTGTTTACTTTTGAAAGTTCATAAAGTAATGAGTTCTCTTTATTTTGCTTTCTGAAATGATCAATAACGACAGAAGTGTCAATTAGAATTCTTCTATCTTCCAATTTTCATATCCTTCCTGAAGTGTTCGATGAAAATCTATTATATCAGATTCGTCCCATGTCGGAGCATCAAGTAAAAGTTTGCTTAAATCATTATGCTTTTCCTTTTTGGTCAAAATAATTATTTTAATTTTTTTGGTCAAATTTTTCTTTAATTCATCGGGTATTTTGATAATTCCATTTTCATGAATGGTTTCAAACTCAAAAACTTCCATAATTCCTCCAATAATTCAGTGAAAAATTATTTAGTATTGATATAATGCTGATATTTGATGGTTTCGTAAAAAGTCTGTTATGAGTTTATCAACATTTCTATATTAAAAATATCACATGGCTGAGGCTATTGCAAGTGGCTTCCAAACATAGGGAAATTCAGAATTGTGCTGGGCATATGCTCAGGCATTTTAACAAAGGCCTGCTTCTCTCCAAGAAAGATTTTGAAATTGGATCCAATGTCTTGATGCTGCCAGTTTCATGGTTTCTCGCCATGATTTAATTTCTGTCTCAGCTCCTACTTTTCCGAAATTAAGCAAACCTTTTATATAAAGACGGACAGCAAGCTCTCTTTTTAATCGCGTCGGTATTTCTTTAGGTGGAAGTTTTATAGCATAGATCAATTCCTCGGGAACATCTATTAAAACCTGCAAAACTTTTCCTCCTTTCCTATTACGCGTCCTATATTTTGTCTTTCCTTTCTCCCGCTCCAGCGGGATGGAATCAGTGTTAATCCGTGCAATTCATGTGAAGATTTTTTTCTGACACGGGTCGCCTGCAGCGACACACAGATTTACACTGTGAGTTGACCCAAAAGTTTCACTACGGCTGTTTCCTTTTGATTGATTTAATCCTTGTGAGGTGTTTCTTGTCATATGAGTAGATGTCCGATATCTTGCGCTTATCCATAACCGCTGCAATGTAACCGTCCACAAAATCGATATTGTGGGCGAGGTAATACTCTAAGGCCTTTTCCACCAAAGCGCTATTCAACACCTCAAGGCCTGGAGTGGCGAGGATAGCTTTTACCATTGACCCGACCTCAACATTTTTCAGACCATAAAATGATTCAAGCACCCACACAACTTCTGCCAGTACCATTTCGGCAGTCACCAGTCTGACCCTGCCGGCAGCCGCATCATTTAACAGTTTGTCCACTCTGTCGGCTTTGACAGGGTCGTCATTAGTGAGGTAGCGGATGAAAATGTTCGTATCTACAAAATATGGCTTCATTTCGTCTCTCCAACAACTCTCTTGCCAACGGCAGCTTTTGCAGACCTTCTTTCATTCATAAAGTCGCCCCTGCCGCGAGGCGCGACGCTACCCCTAAGATCCTTCAATGTCTTTATTGGCACCAGGAAGACCTTGTCTCCCCTGCGCACAAAATCAATCTTATCATTTGGGCGGATATTGAGCGTGTTGCGAATCGCTTTTGGAATGGTTACCTGGCCTTTGCTTGTTACAGTTGCGATCATTTCATACCTCCATTAATATTTCTTACTATTATCTTAAGTAAGGAATCTGAACTTGTCAAGGAATAAATTGAACGCAAACCGAAACTACTAAGTTCTTTCTCCCGCTCTGGCACTAAACAACACCGTATTAACCTGCCCGCTTGTGCCTCGCAGTGGCAGGCGGGTACGTGCAATCCGTGTGTCTAATATTTTTCTTTTTCAGTTTTTTACCCAAAATCGCCCCATCTCCCACTTTCTCACCTGCTGCTTTTCTCCCCTTCTGATCTTCCGTCATCTGACTTCTGCTTTTATCACATTCTCATCTTCTTGCTCCTTATCCCCTGCTCCTTATTCCTTAATCCATAATCCCTAATTTTGCCTCCATCCGCGAAGCGCCACCCCTTACTCTTTAATCCTTACTTTGTTTTGCTCTTCTATTTTTTAATGAAGCTCCCCGCAGCCCCGCTGGGCGGGATCTCCGCTCTGCTACGACAAGCTGCAGGGTATTCAGGCGAAGGCGAATATAAGTTTCCAGTTGAAAAACCAGGGGTATCTTTCATTTTGATTTTATTTTTACTTGACATTAGATCCTATAAAGGATACTTTTTAGGAACTAAAATTGGATCTAATAAAGAGGTAATTATGGGACAACTCATTCAAAAAAAAATCTCAATTACCAATGAACAAAAACAGTTCTTAGAAAACTACAAAAAATGGGGGTTTTCAGACCAAAGCAGCATCATACGGGAAGCGCTTAGTCTGTTCATTAATGAATTGGAAACAAGGGGAAAAAAAGCATTGATGGCACAAAAGGCACAAGAGCTGCTTTCTGATTACACAAAAGATAAAGATTTCACTGCGTTTACCGATTTAGACGCGGAGGATTTTCTATGAAGCAGGGTGAAATATGGGAAATTAACTTGAGCCCCACTGTTGGAGCCGAGATCAAGAAAAAACGCCCTGCCGTGATAATAAGCGATGATACGATTGGACTATTACCCCTCAGAGTGATTGTACCCATAACCGAATGGAAGAAGAATTTCCATGGCGCGGTTTGGATGGTCAAAATAGATCCAAATGAACACAATAATCTTAAAAAAACTTCCGCCATTGATTGTTTTCAAATACGGTCTATATCCATAAAAAGATTTCTAATAAAAATCGGCTATGTCTCACCCAAAACACTCAATGAAATCAAAATAGCAGTTAAATCCGTAATAGATGCGGATTAGACCCTAATTCTAATCTTCCTGCCCCTATCCCTCCGTCCTCTATTCTCAGTCCTCTGACTTCTGACCTCTGTCCTCCTGCTTTTCGAATCTTCTTGCCCTTCCCACCTTTTTATCCGCCGTCAGCGTGGCGGACTGATCTTCTGATCTTTTCACCTTCCTCGCCCCGTTAAATTTTTACCCCGTTAAACCGCTCTGTCTTTTTTGTTTAACCTGGGGCTTCGCAGAAGACGAGCTAAGTTTACCCAGTTA
>JAYEFV010000054.1:0-5412 GCA_034658755.1 Thermodesulfobacteriota bacterium
CCTTGTTGTTATTCCTGAGCGTATTTATCCGGTAGGGCGACTCGACAAGGATTCCACCGGACTTTTACTCTTAACCAATGACGGCAGGCTACACCACAGGCTTTCACATCCTTCCTTTGACCATGAAAAAGAGTATGAAGTTACAGTAGCAAGCCACATCACCGATGGAGCCCTTAGAAGTCTGGAGAAAGGCCTGCCTGTGATGGGAACTAAAACCAGGCCGGCAAAGATAAAGAGGCTGTCTTCAAAACGTTTCCGTATTGTGTTGAAAGAAGGGAGAAACAGGCAGATACGCCGGATGGTGGGAAAGGTGGGTGGCAGGGTTATCGGCTTAAAGCGCATTAGGATTTCAAATATAAAACTGGGCAGGCTTTCCGAGGGTTCATGGCGCTATTTAGGAAAAAAAGAGAAAGAGGGTCTTTTAAGCAATCTTACTCAAGTTTTGCATCCTTTATTTACAGCGAAGCCTTAATTCCTGAAGAGTTGATTCGTCTCGATTCACATCTGGTCTTATATCTTAAGCGCCATCAGGGCATCACTTATTGCAAAATAGGGGTGCGAAACTTGAGACTCTTACTTTGATAGTGTCAAAAGTTTTATGAAAAAAGAGATATTTAATGAAAAGTTTAGAGAGAGTTAAAAACGCAGAAAAGCGTTCTTTGTTCCAATGGATTTTTGTGGATCCATTTCCACAAAGGACACTTTTCTGCTTGTAGCCATAGCAAGCAGACGTAGTTCTCCCTTGTTTTGTTCGTGATACTTGTTCTTTGACAATCTGTTTTTAGAGTTAAGCCGCAGCCTTCTCGATTAAGGCAACCCATTTATCAGGCATGAGAGAGTGGTCTTTCAGTGCATCGAGAGATACAGGCGGTGAGTTATTCAAGGAGCTATGTGGTCTCATGAAGTTGTAAAAAGCAACAAAAAGTGTAGTAAGAGCCACAGCCCCATCAAATGTTTTAAATCCTGCTCTTGGTCGGGTGTGATATTTGTAGGTACGGTTAAGACGTTCAACAAGTTGCTTGAAGCTTCGATATTCACGGCTTTGGTCGTCTAAATTTTTAAGACCAATAACCGTTCTTTTGGTCAGCTTGCTGTCATTGTCCTTTATCAAATCGTTGTAAGCCATGACAGCGGCATCATAAGATGGGTTTCCATCTGTAACCAAATCTGGGTGTGCTTTATTATTTGGTTTGCCAAAGCTGTCATATAATAATGCCAGTGCTGGTTGCATACCCCGATTATCAGAAAGGTTATACCCGCAAATAGCTCTTGTTTGAGAATCAATGATGAACCATGTGTATGTCCATTTACTATCAACAATAATATATGTTTCATCAGCAGCAGAAATAGCTTGTGGTTCAGGACAATTATTATCAATAAACGAGGATAGGTATTGAGCAGATGAATTGATATAATTAATAACAGTTTGGTGAGAAAGGGAAATATCAAAAATGCCTTTAAGCGCATCCCTGGTCACCCTGGAACTTAAGCCCAGATTGATAGCAAACGTTAGTACAAGCCCTAATGTATGATAGTTGTTATGGATGTTGCGCAAATCAACTGTATTTAAAAAGGGTCTTTCAGGTATCAAATCATCTGGAGAGATATGATACTCCCGGTATTGATAGTGAAGTTTAAAATGGGGATTATACTTTTGCTGATTACGCATAGCCTTTTCTTCTCTTGTAAGCTGTATTTTATTTTTCAGATAATGTGGACAGGTATAACTCGGACATTTATAAATGGTACTTTGTTTACTCTTCTTCCATCTAAATAAAGCGTTAGAACAATGTGGGCAAAAGTATTTTGATTTGCATTTACGCTTATTCCTGTGAGAAGGACTTGTTTTACCACAAATCTTACATTTTACCTGGGACTGGAATTTTCCATTGTTCAGATATAGATACCTGGCTGGGGCATTACAATGACTGCATTTGCATTCAGGAGGAGGCTTTTTACCATTTCGATGCTGAACAGGTTTAACAGGTTTGCCTGTACGCTCTTTGTTTTTTTTAATAATTTTCCAGTCGATTAAAACAGCAGGCTTATCAGGAGCTGGTAACGGTGAGAGATAATCAACCCGGAATTGTCTATAATGAGGTGGTTTATCATCAGGTTTAAGAAGTATATCTTTTCTGGAATTACTAAGAATCTCATGAAAAATAATAACAGCCGAAGCCAACTCATTGAATGTTAACCTGCGGCAAAACCATTTAACGATACGTATTAAAGAATGATGCATTGTATGTGGTCCTTTCGTTGCTATTTGTTTTTTAGCGATGCAGATTCAACCCTGGGGCCACATACAATTTACTCTAAAATCAGATAAAAAAATAGGGAGAAAGGGTATTTATTGTTAAACCCTTGCAAATAAAGGGATTACAAAAAAATATAAGAAAATAATTTGACAGAACTTTTTTTAAAGGAAGGAGAAGAAAATGAAGAAAAAGAAACTTATTGGCAAAAGCATTTTTATGGTGGCTGCGATCCTGGCCGTTCTGGCATTTATTGCCGGGCCAGTTAGTGCCGCAAAGGCAAAGAAGCCCAACATCCTGGTGATTTGGGGCGATGATATCGGCATCGACAACGTCAGCGCATACAACTTGGGAATGATGGGCTATCGGACGCCCAACATCGATCGTATCGCTCGTGAAGGAGCAATTTTCACTGATGTCTATGCCGGTCAGACCTGCACAGCGGGACGCTCCGCGTTCATCCTCGGGCAGAGTCCGTTCCGCACGGGACTCCTGACCATTGGCATGCCGGGGTCGGATCACGGGATCCCCGACTGGGCGCCGACGATCGGGGACGTCCTCAAAGACAAGGGGTATGCGACCGCCCAATTCGGGAAGAACCACCTCGGAGATCAGGATAATCATCTCCCGACGAATCACGGTTTCGACGAGTTCTTCGGAAACTTATACCACTTGAACGCCGAAGAGGAGCCGGAATCCTACTACTATCCGAAGGATCCGGAGTTTGCGAAAAAGTTTGGCCCACGGGGTGTCATCCGCTCCTCTGCTGACGGCCGGGTCGAAGACACCGGGCCCCTGACCCGAAAGCGGATGGAAACGGTCGATGAGGAGTTCCTCGCCTCGGCCCTGGATTTCATGGATCGTTCGAAAAAGGCCCAGAAGCCATTCTTCGTGTGGTTCAATTCAAGCCGCATGCATGTCTGGACCCACCTGAAACCCGAGTATCAGGGGAAGACCGGCATCGGCCTCTACCCCGACGGCATGGTGGAACACGATGACCACGTCGGATTGCTGCTCGCCAAGCTCGATGAACTGGGGATTGACGACAATACCATCGTCATCTACTCCACCGACAACGGCGCGGAGCCCTGGACGTGGCCCGACGGTGGGCAGACCCGGTTCCGTGGATCCAAGAGCAACAACTGGGAGGGTGGGCACCGGGTGCCGCTCCTCGTCAAGTGGCCCGGAACCATTAAGCCGGGAACAATCTACAACGACGTGATCAGTCACCTCGATTGGATGCCCACGCTGGCAGCGGCAGCAGGAGAGCCCGATCTCGTCGGCAAGATGAAGAAGGGGTATCGGACGAACGGCAAGAAGTTTGAGGTTCACCTGGACGGCTACAACTTCCTGCCCTACTTCCGGGGCGAGGTGAAGCAGGGACCGCGGGACTACTTCCTGTACTGGGGCATGAACGGCAACCTGAACGCGGTGCGCTATGGAGACTTTAAGGCGCACTTCAACTACCAGGTCGGCCCTCCGAACCCGTTTACGGGGTCTTACATGGTCACGCCGTTCGCTCCGCTGATCTTCAACCTGCGAGCCGACCCCTTCGAACGGGCACAGACGGACTCCGGCGCGTGGGAGACCTTCGCGATCGACCAGATGTGGCTTTTCGTGCCGCTGCAGCAAAGGATCGCCCAGTTCCTGGGCACCATCCCGAACTATCCCTTCCAGATGGGCAGTTCGCTCTCCGCCTCCAACATCAATTACGACCTCTTTCGGCGCGCAGACGCTATGCAGAGACTGAAAGGGCTGCAGAAGCAACTTAAAAAACTGGGGGGCGGGGCCCGTTGAAGCAACTCGAGACGCCTATTTATTTGGAGATCTATATTATCTACAAAAAGATTCAAAAACTGCAACAAGCCTCAAAAAAAAGAAAGGAGTAGACATTATGAAATGGACAAAGAAGCGCATTGTAAAAGACTTTTTTTCAGTGCTGACCGTTTTCCTCATGCTCGGCGGGATCGCGAACGCCAAATCCAACAAGCCCAACATCCTGGTGATCATGTCGGATGATGTCGGCGTCCACAACGTCAGTGCCTACAGTCGGGGCCTGGTGGGCTATCAGACGCCCAACATCGACCGCATCGCTGGCGAAGGCATCATGTTCACGGATTATTATGCAGAACAGAGCTGTACGGCAGGAAGATCAGCCTTCATCACCGGGCAGAGTCCGATCCGCACCGGTCTGAGTAAAGTCGGGTTACCCGGCTCCAATCTGGGTCTTAGGAAAGAGGACCCGACGATCGCCGAGCTCTTAAAACCCAATGGATATATGACCGGGCAATTCGGCAAGAATCACCTGGGAGACCGGGATGAGTTTTTGCCCACGGCCCACGGGTTCGATGAATTCTTCGGCAACCTCTACCACCTGAACGCCGAAGAAGAGCCGGAGCATCCCGATTATTTCAAAGATCTCGAGTTAAGGAAAAAGTACGGCCCTAGGGGCGTCATCAAAGCCACTGCCGACGGGAAGGTTGAAGACACCGGACCGTTAACCCGCAAGCGCATGGAAACCGTTGACGAGGAGTTTCTGGCAGCCACGCAGAATTTCATCGAGCGTGCGCACAAGGCTAATAAACCCTTCTTTGTCTGGTTCAATCCAAGCCGGATGCATTTCTACACGCATCTCAAAAAAGAGAGTCAGGGGGTGACCGGCCTTGGCATTTATGCCGACGGAATGGTTGAACACGACGGTCATGTAGGTGAACTGTTGAAGCAGCTGGATGATCTGAAGATTGCCGAAAACACCATTGTCATCTATACCTGTGACAACGGTCCTCACTACAACGAATGGCCGGACGGCGGCATATCGCCATTTCGCGGCGAAAAAAACACCAACTGGGAAGGCGGCTACCGGGTGCCTGCAATGGTCCGATGGCCGGCAAAGATCCCATCCGGCAAGATCTCCAATGAAATTATGTCCATGCAGGACTGGCTCCCGACCCTCATGGCCGCTGCCGGGGAGCCCGATATCAAGGAAAAGCTCAAGAAAGGCATCCGGGCTGGCAACATGAAGTATAAGGTGCATCTGGATGGGTACAACTTTCTGCCGTACATGACCGGCGAGGAAGAAAAAGGCCCGCGCAGGGAGTTTTTCTATTTTAATGATGATGGGGAGCTCGTCGCCACGCGCTTCCAGCAGTGGAAACTG
>JAYEFV010000055.1:0-5405 GCA_034658755.1 Thermodesulfobacteriota bacterium
TATTTTATTGTCTGCAACTCGTTTTGCATAATGAAAATTATTTTTAATATGTTCTATAATGCGTTGTTCTTTTTCTCTGTCAATTCTATTCAAAAGAGTTTCCTTTTGAGATTCCGGAAGTCGTATCAGACATGGTTTAAAAGAAATATAATCAAAGCCGTACGTTTGGGCCAGTCTCACGGCTTCGGTCATTTCATGGATGTTCGGGTAAAGTGCCTGTCCGTTTAAGTGTAATCCTTCCCACATAATAACAAATGAATACCCTAATGAAATATTCGGATTGCGTATTTTCACTTCTCGCGCACTATGGAGTATGTCATGTAACGTCACATGGGTTTTGGGCCTGTGGAGTTTGACAAAAGTGTCTTGACTCGCAGCATCCAAAGACACCCTTATCCAGTCATGCTTTTCCAACAAAGCTGCAACGTTTGCCATGCGACCCAGTCGTGATCCGTTGGTTACGATACCCAGCTGCAGTCTTATCTTCTTTATATATTTAACAATTTCACCAAAATCTTTGTGGAGGGTGGGTTCTCCCCCTCCCAAGAGGATAACGGATAACAAACCCCGGGATTTTAGGGTTTCTAAACTATGTTTTACATTCTCTATATCTAAGTATTCTCCGGTATTGATGATTTTTGAATCAACGCAGTGCGGACATGAAAAATTACAGGCGGATGTCAAATCCAGGTTTATGGATATCGGGGCCAAATTAGGAAGTGCATGACACGCATCAACTCTTCCTGCATCACGTTGCCAGGTAATATACTTCTTAAGGCTTTCTATGGCCGAAGATTGCCTTAGCTTGGAACTGAAATCATGTTCTTTGTGTTTTAGTTTTTTCATATTGATCTCTCAAGTTTCACAATAATCATAAATTTTTTTTAACAGAGTCATATTGCTCATAATATGTTCTTTACCGATAAGCGGTTCCCGTTTATCCCTAACTGCCGAAATAAAATCTTGCACCGATAGCTCTAAAGGATCTTTTATCATCAGGATGTTATCTGAATACTTAAAAAAGATATCATATGTATCAAGATCCAAAACCCGATGAATAATCTTATTATTGAAGCCATATGAAAAACTGCGCGGTGGAAGAATTGTTCTTACAAGTTCAATCATAACCTCACAATAACCGGTGGTAAAGATATAATGAAACGTAGTTATTATTTTTTCTTTATACCCTTGAATACTCAAATTGCCAATTTGTCCATCACCAAGTACCGTATACAGAATGCTCAAGGCGTGTGGAACAGATTCTAAAATCATCTCTTTTCCGGAAACCACAGGAGACAGCCTGATAAAAAAAGTGTCAACTTTTTGACTATGGACTAGACCGCAAAGCTGTTCATAGTATGGCAGTAAAAAAGGACATTGAGAATTCATTGCTATTTTCAGGTTATTGCTTTCGGCCGTTTCAAAAATATTTTCAAGTAATGAATTTATATCAATATCATTTTTATCCTGCCAGACAAATGGTTTCTCGCAAAATATATGCACGCCTTCTTTAACACATTTTATCAAATATTCATAGTGAGTCAGTGCCGGAGAAGCAATGACAACCGCATCGGGTCGTTCTCTTCTCATCATGCGGTTAAAATCCGTATAGTAAGCGGCATCGATTCCATATTGTGTTAGAATAGAAGATGCCTTACGGGCTGTTTTTTCTGTTGTTCCCAGAACCGATGTGACAATTGCCCCGTTTTTTTGAAAATATTTTCCGATATATTGCCCGATGCCACTTTTGTTTTTGCCGGCGCCTATTATTGCTGTTTTCATTGTGTCTTTGCCTTTTGCTCACTTATCTTATTGGACTTATTTAAAGCATTTTTTCTCCCAATACACAACGGCTTTTTATCCAAGATACTTGTTGCAATTTTATACTTGAATTTTGCACGAGTCGAAGTTTTTTAAATACAATATTCAGCGTATATTTTAGCGAGTTACAAGTTTTTTGGCAACATCTCAAGGACTTAGGGGCTTCGCCCCAATTGGAATAATGGAATAATGGAGTATTGTAATGATGGGTGAGCTTGTCCTGAACGAAGTTGAAGGAAAGGAGTTTTTTACAATTAAAATGGTATATTTCCGCCCTTATCCCCAATATTCCATCATTCCATCATTCCATGGAAGTGGCATAAACCAGGCGCTATTAAAAGATCTTTAATTTCAACCAATTGTAGAATTTCCGAGACGTTTATGGAGCCTACTTGTTATATTTATTCAATCCTGCCCAAAATCTGCTTTTTTTGTATTGTTTTAAACATATCGACAAAAAAATGGCCCCTGATCTAACTAGTGTCCATCCATAAATGGTCTTTTTGCCCAATCTCTGCGTTATGCTCAAAAAATAATCCTCGAAATATCAACTATATGCCTGCGGTTATTTTTTTCGCATGCCTTGATCTTGAACAAAAATCCTCATTTTTGAATGGACACTAACTGATTTTTTTCATAAAAAATCTAGGAGCATAACATTACTCGATTAAAAATCAGGTGCTCAGGGTAAACGCATTTGATTTCCGTGCAACATGGCGACGGCTTGTTTCTCTTGGAAACCGACTGACTGTTTGAAGGGCTTTAGCACGCGTTAGCCCTGCTTAGGTGCTGGATTTTGGTTGACAAACGGGTTTGCCTCCACTATGTTACCGCTCCCGTAGGGTTACATATGCTGTGGTAAAGCTAAGATCGGTACACAATTTAACTTTTTTCGATTCATATAATTTCAAAAATCGGCTTTATATCAATGAATTTTTATTGTCGCAGCTCTCTCTTTTATTACGTATTTGGCTTGACCGGACCTTTGATTAAGGATGGAGAAATTCGATGCCTTCCAACCAAAAAGAGGTGATTCGCTACAACGACTTGAGCCCCTACCTTCTTTTGAAGAACGGAAACTACCTGTACAAAGTCCCCTTCCGAGACGGCTTCGCAGTGCTCAAGGTCTATTACGGGGACCGGAGTCTTCTTAAGTACATTTCGAAAACCCTGAGCAACGTACTGGTGAGCAACCAGACTTCATTCATGCCCCTGGCCCGTTGGCACACGGAATACGATTGCCTGAACCTGTGGCGCGACGCGGGGTTCCGGGTGTTCGACACTTACGACGACGTGATAGTGGAGGGATGCGTGCCCCGTCAGGGCTGGCGCCTGTTCGAATACGTGGATCGGCCCAGATTCATCCACTACTTTGCTGACCCGAAGGTTCCGGTTGATGAGCGCCTTGACATGTGGAAACGGTTTCTTCCCGTGTGGCACCATCGCCACCGACTCGCCCTCGAGCGGAGGGAGCCCAGGCTGATCCATGAGAACGGAGACCTCAAGCACGTAATGATCATGGAGGACGGCCAGTTCCTCTTCTTCGACTTCGAGATGTGCTACCGATCCCGGCGGAAAGTGAAAGATTTAGTGGCCCGAGAGATACTGGCCTACTTAAAATCCCTTGGCAAGACCGTTGGGGAGGAGCATTGGGACCGCTTTATGAGAGTCACGGTGGAACAGTATTTGGACCGAGACCTGCTCGATCACACATACACCTTCGCTTTTCGAAACCCAAACCCCCTGCTCCGCGCGGCGCGCATGCTGGACCGGAAGATCAAGCCGAGGGCGGGGAAACCCTTCTCGAAGTACAATACGGCGCAAAAACTTCGCCTGCTGTTGCAATCGTGAATTGGCAAATAATATGGAAAACGCCATAAAACCGATCGACCTCAGGAAAGCCGAAGTCCTGGACACTAGTCGCCGCGGCGACGGCCGGCAGCGGGTGATGAAAGTAGTGCACAACGAAAAGTTCGTGATCCTGAAATGCTACGGTCTGAAGCGGAGGCGCTCGAGAGTGTTGTTCCGACAATTCGGCTCCCTTTTCCTTGGGGGAAAGTCCTCGATCACAGCAAAGGCACGACACGACACGGAGCTTGACGTGCTGGCGTTCTGGAAGCAAGAAGGTTTCGACGTGCCCGAGGTTTACTCCATGCCCAAGCTTCCTCAAAACATCTCCAACTGCATTGCCATGGAGTATATCCCAAGCCCCACGGTGGCAAAGGTACTGCAAGATGATCAAAAATCTCTTGTGCTTAAAAAGGAAGTCATCGACAGGTATGCCCGGGTTTGGGGAAAACGGCATGCCCGTGCGCTTGAACTCGGCGAGCCCCGCTTGCTTCAGGAACACCCCACCCTGTCTCACGTGTTCGTCTCACGTGACCGTCTGGTGCACTTCGACTTCGAGATCGTGTCCACTCGGAAAAAGGATCTGGAACGGCTCGTCCGGCGCGAGATCGTGGGAATTCTCCGGTCTATGGCAAAAACGAGTGGTGATGGTTTTCACCCCCTACTCGACACGCTTCTGGATGCGTATCCAGACCTTTCCCATTTCCGGCAAACGGCCTGTGAGCTTCTTCGTTATGGAACTGTGCCGGTGGTGGGCTGGACAGCAATGTTCCACCGGCTCACACGGAGAAAGAAACGCTACACCAAGCGCTTGGATTTCACAAAAACGCTGGCTAAGGCTTTGGAATCGAGGTGTGGCCCATGAAGCGGTCGCTCTGGCAAAGCATCAACTCTCATCCTCCATCCCATTGGACCGGCGGGTCGATCTTGCACCAACTCGGCCCTTAGCATTAGAGGGCAAGGCTCATTCTGAGTATAAAAGAAGAATCTCGATCGGTTCCTCCCAAAGTTGAAAGTTCTTGATCAGCAATGGTTTTTACCCAACCTGCCGTTACTTTCAACCCGGGTTGCGGATACCAATTCAGGTTCAAGGTCGCCGTCCGTACTTCCTGGGTTGATGGATTATACGTTGTCAGTCCACTATCAAATAGCCCGCGATCAATGTCGGCATTAGAATAGCGAAACGCCACCTCTAAGCATCCCAACGGATCCAAAATCTTTAAGGAATCAAAAATCTGCTTTTTGTCCTCAGGCCGACCATCAAGCATGGGGGGTAGCCATCTTCCCCGCTCCCATCGCATCCGCTCTCCAGTGATATTCCACGATGCGTATGCAGACCATGAGGTCAATTGATCAAAATCCTGTCTGCGGCCATTACCGACTTTCACGTCCTGAATCTCGCCATCTACCCGTTCAGCACCCAGCCGAAATGCCCCCCAGTACCAGCCAAATTCAGCGTGTATCCATCTGGCTGAATCGCCATCTAAATCGTCGGTTGTAAAAACGGTGTTTCTCAAGGGTGTTTGTAAAAAAATCTCGCTATCATAATCCGGGCTCCAAGCAAAACTCAAACCCAAAAACCCGTCTTTTAGCAAATTGTACCCGAATCCTCGCATCGGGAATATAACTGTCCGAATGGAACACTGCGGCTCTGATTTGCGGTTGCCGTCAAGATCAAAACCCTCACCCGCAGTGGCGGATCCTTCATACCAGATGGTGCTATCCCATAACGAACC
>JAYEFV010000056.1:0-5403 GCA_034658755.1 Thermodesulfobacteriota bacterium
CAAACGCTTTGGATAAAAGGGAAAACGTCCGGAAATATGCAACTCGTAAAAGAAATCATGATCGATTGTGATGATGATACGGTATTGCTCAAAGTCGAACAGGTGGGAGGCGCGGCCTGTCACCTGGGCTATAGAAGCTGTTTTTTTAAAAAGGTCGACCATGGAGCAATTCGGATTATCGGAGAACCGGTGTTTAACCCTGAGGAGGTATATAATAAATGACAACCCTGTTAAAACTTGGGATTCCCAAGGGAAGCCTGCAAAACGCAACCATAGATCTGTTCAAGTGTTCCGGTTGGAAGATTAATGTCAACGGAAGAAGCTATTTCCCCGAAATAAATGATGATACCATCGAATGCACCCTGTGCAGGGCTCAGGAAATGTCCCGCCATGTTGAAAACGGCACCCTGGATGCCGGACTTACCGGCAAGGACTGGACCGCTGAAAACAAATCTGATGTCCACGTGATCACCGACCTTGTCTACTCCAAAACAAGTGCCAGGCCTGCACGATGGGTGCTGGCGGTTGCCCCGGATTCTTCCATTAAAAAAATAGAAGATCTTGAGGGGAAAAAAATATCCACCGAACTGGTTGAATATACCAAAAACTATTTTGCTGAACGTAACATTAATGTCACCGTTGAATTTTCCTGGGGAGCCACAGAAGCAAAAGTCATTTCCGGTCTTGCCGATGCCATCGTGGAAGTCACTGAGACGGAAAGTACCATTAAGGCCCACGGGCTGAAAATTATCCATGAATTTATGCAGACCTATACTCAGCTCATCGCCAACCACAATGCATGGAAGGTTCCGGAAAAAAAAGAAAAACTTGAACAGATCGCTCTGTTACTTAAAGGTGCGCTTGTGGCTGAAAATCTTGTGGGCCTTAAAATGAATGTTTCTGATACTCGCCTTGAAAAGATTGTATCCTTGCTCCCCAGTCTCAACGCGCCAACGGTTGCACCGCTTTACAACTCAAGCTGGTTTTCTGTGGAAACGGTGGTGGATACCAGTATTGTCAGAGACCTTATCCCAATGCTTTTGAAACACGGCGCTGAGGGCATTATAGAATACCCCCTCAATAAGGTTGTTTAAGGTACAAAAATGATATCCAATCGAACCAAAGAAATGACCCCTTTCATCGTAATGGACGTTCTTGAGAGGGCCCACGAAATGGAACGTCAGGGGGTTCATGTGATCCACCTGGAAGTCGGCGAGCCTGATTTTGATACCCCTCAATGTATTAAAGATGCTGCCTGCAAGGCACTGGACAACGGCCATACCCATTATACACACAGCCTGGGTATGATAGAGCTCAGAGAAGCCATCAGTGAACATTATTTAAAAACATACGGAGTGTCGGTGGCTTCCGATCAGATCGTAATATCATCAGGTACTTCTCCGGCCATGTTTGTCATGTTTTCCGCCCTTTTGGAAAAAGGGGACCAGGTCATTGTTTCAGATCCCCATTATGCCTGCTATCCTAATTTTATAAAATTCGTGCAAGGCGAGCCCGTATTCATACCGGTTTATGAAGAAGACGGCTTTCAATACCGGCCAGAAGCCATTGAAAAAAAGATAACCCGGAAAACAAAAGGAATATTTATTAACTCTCCGTCCAATCCAACCGGAAACCTGCTTTCCAAAGATCGAATGGAGGCAATTGCCGCCATGTCCTTACAACCGGGCTCACCGTATATTATCTCTGATGAAATCTATCATGGCCTGGTTTACGAGGGAAAAGAACACTCTATCCTGGAATTTACGGAAAAGGCGTTTGTTTTAAACGGGTTTTCAAAACTCTATGCAATGACGGGGTTGCGACTCGGTTACATGATCGCACCCAAACATTTCATCCGCCCTATTCAAAAGCTTCAACAAAATTTTTTTATTTCTGCCAATGCTATGGTTCAGGTAGCCGGAATCGCCGCTTTTAAGCAGGCCGGGGAAGATATTTTGCGCATGAAGCGGATTTATAATGAACGAAGACAATATATGATCCTCCGCCTTAAAGATATGGGTCTCGGGATTACCGTGGAACCCACAGGGGCCTTTTATGTGTTTGCAAATGCAAAACACATTTCCGGTGACTCGTATAAACTCGCCTTTGATATTCTTGAAAAGGCGCATGTTGGTGTGGCTCCGGGCATCGATTTCGGAAAAAACGGCGAAGGATATCTTCGATTTTCATATGCAACCGCTATGGAAAACATCGCTCAGGGAATGGACCGGTTGGAGAATTACTTTCTTAAAACATAGCTGTAATCAAGAAATACAGGAGATGCTCACGAGCTTTTGTTATAATATCATACCATTATATTGGTCCGATCCCGATGGCCGATGACTCGGAATAATGCGAAAACTCTGGTTAATTTGCCATAAAATATCTTGCTGAATAATCCCTCTAAAAAAACAATTTTTAATATTTGAAAATCCATATATGATCATAAAATCGGCTGAATTTGTTAAAAGTGCTGTCAAACCGGACCAGTATCCTGCTGCGGTTTTGCCAGAGATCGCTTTTACCGGACGTTCCAATGTGGGTAAATCTTCTCTGATCAATACCCTGGTAAACCGTAAACGCCTGGTAAAAACCAGCGCCACCCCCGGACGTACCCAGCTGGTCAACTTTTTTCTAATAAACAAGACGTTTTCCTTTGTAGATCTTCCGGGATTTGGATATGCAAAGGTTCCGGATTCTGTGAGAAGAAAATGGGGCCCCATGATTGAGACATACCT
Source organism: Thermodesulfobacteriota bacterium (assembly GCA_034658755.1). GTDB lineage: Bacteria > Desulfobacterota > Desulfobacteria > Desulfobacterales > UBA11574 > S5133MH16. The sequence goes on from JAYEFV010000056.1 coordinate 2,739, forward strand.
TTCAACCCGAAAGACGCTGAAAGGAGTGGTTCTTATCATGGATGTTCGGCGCATCCCCGGGATACAAGAACTTAATTTTATAGAATGGTTGTATTATTACAAAATTCCCAGTATGTTGATACTGACAAAGGCGGACAAGCTCTCCAAGACAAAACAGTTGAAACAACATATTACCATAGCAAAAGCCCTGAGTGTGGATAAAGATGACCTGATCCTGTTTTCAGCCAAATCACGTCTGGGAAAAGATGCGGTATGGGATGCTATTGAAATGTTAATCGGTTATTAACTAAGGCAGCTTTTGGCTGAGAGATATAACATGCCAGATATAAAGGATAAATTGGCTGATTTTAAATCCGGATTTGTAGCCATTGTAGGGGCGCCCAACGTGGGCAAATCCACGCTTTTAAACCAGATGCTGGGCGAAAAAATTTCCATTACATCCAAAAAACCGCAAACCACCCGGAACCGTATCCTCGGTGTTGTGCACAGACCTTGTTCACAACTTGTTTTCATCGACACCCCTGGAATTCATAAAGCAAAACGCCCCTTAAACATCAGGATTGTGGAAGCAGCTCTTTCTGCACTTGGGAATGTGGATATTGTTCTTGTTATGGTTGATGTGGCAAATCCGGACCCGGATTCGGAAGCTTTGCTGGTAAAAAAACTCAAAAAAATAAAACTGCCGGTAGTTCTTGTCCTTAACAAGATAGATCTTGTTAAAAAACCCGTGATCCTTTCAATCATAGATAAATGGGCAAAGGCGTACTCATTTGAAGCCATAATTCCGGTTTCCGCCATACTTGGCGCCCAGATTGAAGAACTTATTGAAGCCATGGAGACGTTGCTGCCCAAAGGCCCGCCCTTTTTCCCCGAAGATACCTTAACCGATTTGTCGGAACGTTTTATTGCCGCTGAAATGATACGTGAAAAGGTTTTCCGTTTAACCGGTCAAGAGATACCTTATTCCACTGCCGTAACCATAGATTCATTTTCTGAAGAGAAAAAAGGCGCCCTTGTAAAAATTCATGCAACCATTCATGTTGAGCGGACGTCACAAAAAGGGATGGTCATCGGAAAAAACGGGAGCAAGCTGAAAATGATCGGTACGGAAGCAAGAAAAGAAATAGAACAGATGGTGGGGACCAAGGTCTTTCTCGAGATCTTTGTCCGGGTACATAAAAACTGGGGAAAAGATACCAAAGCACTCAGAAAATTTGGCTACTGATGATTTTGTCTTATCACCCCTGCTTTGAGGCAGATAAAAATATACTCTGTGCCGGGCGGGAGCCGTCCGCTGATGATCTTGCGGCAATTAAGGCCGCCCATGCCGTAATCCTGCCTCAGGGATGCTATCGATCCCTGTACGAAATGGCCCATAACAACTGCAGACATGTGTTTCCTAATCTCGATTCAAGATTCAAATATGCGGGTAAGATCGGCCAGGTTCGACTATTTCAGAGGGAAAATGTACCTCATCCAAGAACTGAAACACATCTAAATGTCGACGCATTTGCCGAACACTATGGCGGTTTTCCCGCAACGCCGGCCTTTGATTTTCCATTTGTATTCAAATTCGACTGGGGAGGGGAAGGGTACCAGGTTTGTCTTATACAATCCGCCTCGGAATTTAAGGATATTTTGCAAACCGCCAGGGACTATGAAGATAGTAGCCATACCGGATTTATAATTCAGGAATATATCCCTTCAACCAACCGGTCGTTGAGAGTTGTGGTCATCGGCCAAACCGTTATTTCTTACTGGCGTGTTCAAAGCGGCGCCCGCCATTTTTGCTCAAATCTTGCCAGAGGAGCGGTTATCGACGCCCAGGCCGATCCGGAGTTGCAGGCCTTGGCAGTGACATCGGTAAAGGCTTTTTGTTCCCGGACCGGGATCAACCTGGCCGGCTTTGATCTGCTTTTCTCATCCCAAAGAAAACGCAGCACACCGCTTTTTCTTGAAATCAACTATTATTTTGGTAGAAGGGGTCTGGGGGGGTCCGAAAGATTTTATGAAATATTAATTGCGGAAATCGAGAAATGGATTGACAGTATCGGTCTGAGATTGGCCCGAAATTCTTGAATATGAAACCATTTGCAATAGATCTGGATGAAGAGGATATAAAGCGAGAAAGACGCAAGGCAAGGGAACTTCGGAGTTCCCAGTGGTGGAAACGTCGCCGTGCCAAAGGGGTCTGCCATTACTGCGGGCGCCCGACGCCCCCCAAAGAACTTACCATGGATCATATTGTTCCGATCTCTCGCGGCGGTCGAAGCACAAAAGGAAACGTTGTTGCCGCCTGCAAGGAATGCAACAACGCCAAAAAGCAGCTGCTTCCCATGGAATGGGAACAGTATTTAAAAGAAGTTCGTTCGAATTTCTCATGATAAATCTATCCGGTTCAGAGAATCTCATCCTTGCTATTTACATTTTTTTGCGGTAATTACATCTTCTCATCAATTTTCATATGAGATTCAGGTTTTTATGGAGCATTTAAACAGGAGTTCGTAATATGCGAATTGTTACCCGGCCGGATTTTGACGGTGTTGTATGCGCCGCGCTTCTTTATGAAGCGGAAAATGTAAAAGTGCCTGTGAAATGGGTCGAGCCCAATGACATGCAAAAAGGGCTGGTTGATATTCATGAGGGCGATATTATTGCAAACCTG
>JAYEFV010000057.1:0-5393 GCA_034658755.1 Thermodesulfobacteriota bacterium
TTTAGCATCTTCATTTCCTCCTCCAATGCATCCTTTTTGAAGTTAGCTTTATTTAATAGTTTGCCACAAAGACACTAAGACACCAAAGATTATAATATAATTCTTTTAATGCCATCTTTAATAAATAGATTCTTCTTTTTTTGATAAAGGTTTAAAGTTCATATCCTTGTTTTGTGCCTTTGTGCCTTTGTGGCTGAATCGCTTATTCCTTCTTTTCAAAAATATGTCCGAATTCGCCCTCTAGTTCAGCCTCTCCAACCGCTGTATTTTTATGGGACTTCCCGAAAATTCCCCAGAGATAGAACTCGGCATCGTCCGGTTCTATGTAAAAATCTGTGGGTAAAGACTGCTCCGCCATATTCAGAGGTTTAACCAGATGAGGGGTAACGATAATAACCAGTTCTGTCTCATTCTTTTGAAAAGATGTGCTTTTAAACAAAGCACCAAGGATAGGAATATCACCTAATACCGGATACTTGGCAATATTATCCCTGGTAGATTCATGAAGAATACCTGCAATGGCAAAGCTCTGGCCGTCCGCCAGTTCCACCATAGTTGTCGCCTTGCGGGTTATTAGCCCGGGCACAAAAGCCCCCGAAATATTGGTTCCGGTATCTGTATCTAATTCCGTCACCGCCGGTTCAACCTTGATAGCGATTCTTTTCTCGCTCAAAACAGTGGGTAAAAAAGCCAATTCCACACCGTAAGGTCTAAATTCCACGCCGACATTTCCTTCTGTATCAACTCTGGGTACTGGAAATTCTCCGCCAGCCAGAAAGTTTGCGGTTTGGCCGCTCAGGGCAATGAGATTCGGCTCGGCCAAAATCTTTACCAGCCCGTTTCCTTTAAGAAAATCGATGACGCCGGTATAGGTTACGTTATGTCCGGGTGAATCAAATTTAAAGAACCCGGTAACGTCTTCAGAAGCGCCTGATAATGTTCCATCTGTCAAAAAACTGCCTAAACCTCCAATTATATTGATACCAATATCTCCGGATTTATTAAGAGCACTGAAATTAATGCCAAGTCTTTTACTCTCTCGTTTAGACATCTCCGCCATTTTCACTTCCAGCATAACTTGATGACCTCCGGCCACCTTAAGCAAGTTGATGATATTGCCTTTCCCGGTAAATGCTTTGGTTAGAACCAGAACCTGATTCAAATTTTCAGTGCTGGAGATGGTTCCTGACAGGGCAATAGAATCTTTTGTCGCGAAAATACGGATATTCCTCTCATCAGGCAACACCTCGTGGAGTCTTTGTTTTAAAAGTGAAATATCATAACTGACTTCCACATCATATACGTAGAAAAGCTTACCATTTTTCCATAGGGTCAGCGTTGTAGCCCCCGCCTTTTTCCCTTTGATATAAATATTCTTTACTCGACTTTTTCTGTTAACTTTGGGGATAAATAAAAAGTCTGCAATCTCCGGAGCAGCTATGGTCACGCGGATATGATCTGATTTCTTGACCGATTCGGGGATTGGCAGAACATCTGATTTACCCACTGCCAGTTCAATTAATTTAAACTGAGGTTTTTGAAACTCCGGTTGAACATTATCCCCTGCCCATGTGCCGGCGGAAAAAATTAATAAAATACTTGCAAGACCAAATAATACGGTTCCCCTTATCCAGAATCTTCTTGGCATGAACATGGGTCCAATCCTCCTTGGTCGTTAAAAGTTTTGTACGCTTCTATTAAGTCCTTTGATGACTTCCAATGTGAAACCCTTCCCGGCTGAGGTCCCTCTTCTCACTCTGGTGTGTGTCCCGCCTTCTTTTATGGCCAGTTTTGATTTGGCCCTCTTGGTGGATTCAACTGGACGATAAGAGGCAAGTATTTCCGAATGAGTCGCCCCTGTTGTCAACACGGTTTCCTTGTCCAAAACACTTCTGAGGGCAAAATGAATTTTTCCCTGCGAAGCGGCAAGGACCAGTTTTTCCCCCTGTTCAGGGGTGACCTCCAGGGTGTAGTTGTCTACCGGTGAGGGCTTGCCCTCAGCATTTCTTCTTAGCTGTGTGCCGGTGGCGAGTACAAGCACATTCTCAAAAACGGTTTTGTTCACCTTTACATCGGGTTTTTTGGGATCGGCCGTTGTCAGCAGGATATCCACACGGTCACCCGGATTGATGAGACCTGATAACCCGAGTACTTTATTGCCTGCCACGGACACCGCGCGTTTTCCTGGTTTCAAAATTGCTGCCATGCCTCCCCTTTTTACATCTTTAGGAGCTAGTCGCGATTCCAGGATGAGTTCTGTCCTATTGATGGGGGTGACGACAATCCTTCCTGCAGCCTTTTCCGGAGTTGAAAAATACCCCTGGGGGAGGCTCTCTTTAATAAAATAAGCCGTCTTCATCATCTCGGGTTTTAGTTTCGTTCCTGCAGGTATTTCGACTTCCGCAACAGCAACCTGAAGGCTCTCAACCTTTGCTACTCTTTTGGGAGCTGTCTGTTTTTTCATCCACTTGTAAAGCAATACACTGCCTACAACAGCAACTATTACAGCCAATGCAATAGGAACAAATACTCTCCATCTTTCCATGGCCGATCTCCTTTTTGTTTTTTAAATTAATTTTAAGCACTTTAGGCACTTTAGTTCATTTTAGGCACTTTATGTCAAATGGGATTATACCCATAAAATTCCAATAATAAGTAAGAAAATGTGCCGATGGCTATGGCAACTCCATAACACAATTTAGGTTTTTTTTCATATCGTTCCGCAGGAATTGGAATAAATTGTCTCGTAAAAACAAATGATTTGATCGTTATATAACTTCTTTTTATTAAATCTTTTAAATATTGAATGTTAAATAGTAAGATTATCACTGCGTAAACACCCCCCACAAGAGCAGAAAATAAAGCTGTGAGCAATATGCCTTTTGACCCGATGATTGCGCCTACCGCTCCCATAAGCTTGACATCCCCGGCGCCCATTCCGCCCATCAGATATATGATAAAAAATAGTGCAATCCCCAGAGCCAGCCCTCCCAAACTGAAGAGCAGACCATTCCATCCATTTGTCATACCATAATAAACAAGTCCTAAAACCATGGTCGGGAAGGTGAGTAGGTTAGGGATTTTATGAACCCGAATGTCAATTACTGCTGCAACCATTAGGACACTGCTCAAAAGTATAAATAAAAATGGATCTATGATAAAGTACATACGCATTTAACAAGTGTAATATTTAAAACTTTTAGGGAAAAAGGCTTGCAACTCCCACGTCATAATGGGAGTTGCAAGCTAATAAACAAAATATTGATTAGCTAATAGCATTAAGATCAAGAACTAATAGCATCATTGAGAACATCACCAACATTGCTATAGGTTGCATTCACTTCGCCACTAAGATAAACAGCGGCCACGATGGCACCTATAGCGATCAGTGCTGCTATCAGAGCGTACTCAATAGTTTCAATACCATCTTCGTCCTTAAAAAATTTAATTAGTTTCTCTTTCATTTTATAGCCCCTTTTTTCATTTTTTTTGTTAGTTAGCTGTTAATTTAATATCCACTCTTTATTACCATTAATAAACTTTCATTATTCCTATTTTCTCCTTTTTAAACACCCCCTTTTTTTTATTCGCTATTTTGTTAATTAGCAATTTTTTTTAGATTTTTACCTAATCTTCCGATATGCCTGAGGAAGATCTGCAAAAACTATACCGTTTAAGGAGTTAATTAACAAAATCAGTGTTTATCTGCTGTAGTTGAGGGAAATATAAAGGAGGTATTTATTCATTTTACGACTCGGATAATATACTATTATTTCATCATAAAATCTTTTATTTTACTAAACTTTATTGCTTTGTTTTTTCAAGGTTTAAAGTATCGATTTTTTCTTTCCTTTGGAATATTTTTTTAACAATTATTGTCACTCTTTGTCATTTTTTTGACGATAATTGTTGATTTTCTTTCCTTAGATCTAATTAGTTGTGAAAAAAATGATCTAATACTATGAAAAACATTGCCAAAAATATAGAAATAAAGTTTGGATCTATTGAATTATGCATATTGTAGGTCAAGAAATGATTTACACAATATATGGTATTTTCAAACGATGTGTTTGTGGGGTGGACAGGTGATATTTTTTTAAATATATACGGAATACGGGGAACATCCGTGAAACCTTTGAAAAGCCTCTTAGGTAAGTCAATTTTTTAGATTATCAAAACCCTTTCTCATCATGAATTCTCATCGGTTTTGAAGGACCATTCTCTTTGATATTTTCTTTATCCTGGTTCTCTCCCATCTTCTCTTTATGCTACTTGTCTTTCATTTCTTCTTTATCTTCTTTTTCAACATAGAGCATTGCTTCCGTTCCTTTTCTTATCCTTCTCGCCGCTTTTTTATTCACTTTGACAAGTGCTTTAGAAGCCTCAGCACTCTGAACCGTTCCACAGACAAGCCTTTCGCCCGAATCTATAATAAAGCACACTGTGGCCCCAGATATAAACCCATCATCCACACCTCCATTAATATGGACACGCCCTTTACCTTTATTAACCCAAGAAACTTGCGCTGCCGTTGCCATGCCCTTAAAAGAGGTGGCGGAGAATACGATAATTGTCAGCGTAACGAGAAGTACTTTTATTTTCTTCATAGAGTCCTCCAGTCTTAATTAGTTTTAACCTATTTTGACCTGTTTTAACCATTATACAGTATAAAATTTTAGGAGTGCAAATCATATCGATGGAAATTGAGTCTTTCTTTTTCCTATTTTAAGCCGTATTTTAACGAGATCAAAAAGCATCTGCAAAGAGTCAAAAATCGGATCAACCTTTGAGTCAGGTGAATTAATCCATCTTACCGGCATTTCCAATATCCTGTAATTCTTCTTTTTAGCAAGTGCAAGGATTTCAACATCAAAAGCAAAGCGGTCAATACGCGCCTCCTTGAACAGGCTCCTGGCTGCCTCCCCTGAAAATAATTTAAAGCCACATTGCGTATCGTTAAAATCATCCAGCACCAGTAATCTTACAATACGGTTGAAAATCTTTCCCATGCCCTGTCTCCACCATGGTTGTTTTTTGATGATTGTCTCGGGTTTTAGTGCTCTGGATCCGATCACTACATCATACTCACGGCCTGATATCAAAGGCAACATATAAGACAGTTCCTCTATAGGTGTGGAAAGATCCGCATCCGTTAACAGAACCGCCTCTCCAGTTGAAGCAAAAACACCTTGTCTCAAGGCATAACCTTTGCCCTTGTTTAAAGGGTAACCTATTATTTTAAGATCTGTAATTTCCGACTTATAGCCTATTGCCACCTGCTTGGCATTGTCTGTGCTGCCGTCGTCAACAACAATTATTTCGTAAGGAAAATTCTGACCGTTTAAGTACTCCCTAATTTTGAGAAGGGATTTTCCTATTCGCTTTTCTTCATT
>JAYEFV010000058.1:0-1602 GCA_034658755.1 Thermodesulfobacteriota bacterium
GGTCTGGCAGGGGTACCGGAAATTGTAAAAGGCTGGTTCAGGAAATAATCTCGGGTGAGTATGGTTGAAGATGGAAATATTCTTGAAGTGCAACGGTTGGCAATGACCTTTGGCGGTCTAATGGCGCTGAGTAACCTTAATTTTAAGGTCCAAAGGGGAATGATTAAGGCGATTATCGGCCCCAACGGCGCCGGCAAGACCACTCTGTTTAATATTATCACCGGGTCTTTTCCGCCAACACAGGGAACGGTCAGGTTCAATGGCCGATCCATCCAACACCTCAAGGCCCATAAGATTGCGGACAGGGGTATTTCCCGGACTTTCCAGACGGTTGAGCTGTTCGGAAATATGACGGTTCTTGAAAATGTTATGCTGGGCTGTCATACCCGGGTTCGGACCTCGTTTATGGCTTCCGGGTTTGTTCTGCCGCAGTCCAGAAAGAAAGAAAAACGGATCAGGGAAAGTGCATTGAAGATTCTGAAATTTATCGGGCTTGCTGATAAATTCAAAGATTCGGCGGACAGCCTGCCCCTAGGCGAACAGAAATTACTGGAGATCGGGCGGGCACTGGCCAGTGAACCGGAACTGATCTGTCTGGACGAACCCGCGGCCGGTCTCAATGAGACAGAGACCCATGTGGCATCTTCTTTGATCAAGGCCATCAATGCAAAAGGGATTACCGTTTTACTGGTGGAACATGATATGAAGGTGGTGATGAATATCTCGAATGAAATTTTGGTGTTAAACTATGGCCAGAAGATCGCCGAGGGGCCGCCTGAAGATATCCGGAGCAGTCCCAGGGTTATTGATGCATATATAGGAGGAGAGGCCTAACCCGGACAAGCCCGCCCTCCTGCCAAGCGGAGTAAGGCGGACGGGCCGGAATCAAAAAAGATCGGTTTTATTTTTACCACGAAGATCACGAAGGAAAAGAAGAATAAAATATATAACCTTCGTGTACTTCGTGGTGGGATCAAACTTTTATTGCCACAAAATGCACAAAATTCAATTTTAAGGAAATAATGTGCTAAGGATTGACGGACTCAACGCATCTTATGGAAGTATCCGTGTGCTTAAAGATGTTTCCATACAGGTTCCCGCGGGAAAGGTGGTTTCCATCATTGGAGCCAACGGGGCCGGCAAGTCCACCCTTTTAAAATCTATTTCCGGCATAATGAAGATCGGCACGGGCCATATTCTTTATAAGGAGCGGAATATTGCCGGCATGCCGGCAAACCGGATCGTGCGTCTGGGAATCTCACAGGTTCTCGAAGGGAGACAGATTTTTGGCCATCTGACCGTCCGGGATAATATCAATCTCGGGGCCTATCATTATTTTAAACGGAGCAACCGGCTTGAGATCAAGGAGAGAATCGAGCGTGTTTATCAGATGTTTCCGATCCTGGAAAAACGTTCCAAACAGATCGCCGGCACCCTTTCCGGCGGTGAGCAGCAGATGCTGGCCATCGGCCGTGCCCTGATGGGACGTCCTGAACTCTTGCTTTTGGACGAACCATCCATGGGCATAGCTCCCTTGATTGTACGTGAGATTTTCAAAGTCGTTAAGCAGCTCAATCAATCAGGTGTCACGGTTCTGCTTGT
>JAYEFV010000058.1:1612-18956 GCA_034658755.1 Thermodesulfobacteriota bacterium
CTTGTGGAACAGAATGCAAGGGCTGCCCTCAAAGTGGCTCATCACTCCTACGTGATCGAGAGAGGTGAAATCGTTTTAGAGGGGTTGGCCGCCGAGCTTTTGGACAACCCCAAGGTAAAGGAACATTATCTGGGCGGATAACAGATAAAAATCAGGGCAACCGTTCAGAGGTTCAAAGGTTCAGAGGTTCAAAGGTTCAAAGGTTCAAAGGTTCAGAGGTTCAGAGGTTGATCCCATCATTTAATTACCCCTGTGGAATCAATGGTATAGGGAAAAAGCGCGAAGCGATTAACCCTGAACGCTGAACCCTGAACCTCCTAACCCAGACCGACCGGATGTCCAATTTATGTGCAATCCGGCAGTATATAAAGGTCTACGGTTATTCTTATCTGATGAATGACGAGGTCTGAAGTTATGGATAAAAACAAAATAGTCGTTAAAATAGTCTGGGGGGTTATACTTACGCTTGCCGGAATCGGGGTTTTTTTCAGGATACCCCAGGTAATGCCTAAAATAGAAAAGATCGAGTATTTTTCTTCGTTTATGTATTACATCCGTTTCTGTTTCTATCTTCTAGGGGTTCTCCTTATATGGGGAGGGGTAAAGAGGATTTTTGAAAATTATCGAAAATTAAAAAATAAGTAATGATTTGCCTCAGCAAAAACAATTGGCAAAAGATATCAAATTAGATGATTTATTAACAATCTGCTAAAATTAATTCACAATTCACGCTTTGACGTCAATATCATATGGCTTCCCATGGTAGTGATTGGTATTATTAGTGGTGTTATTCGTGAGCAATGGTACGGCAACTACCTCAGCGAGTTATGCGTCCATCAAGTATCCACTGTTACGGGAGCAGTTCTTTTTGGCCTTTACATTTGGGCAATCAGTCGCATCTGGCGGTGTAGATTGATCAGGCCTTTTGATGTACACCCTTTATCACAATGCCCAGAAATTTGGTCATGATGCACATTTTTCCGGGCATTTTTTATGTTGTTCTCTTTCATCAAATTTTCCCGTCTTCTTCAATTCATAAGTTTTGAAAATTTTACTCCTTTTCTCAAGATCGTCTGAAATACATTTTAAACCGACAACTTGTGCGTAATTCAGGATCGAAAGACTGATTTGAGATTCTGCTTATTTTAAAAGAGAAGTTCTTTTTGGCACAGGTGTTGCTGGATGATTTTGTATCTGAATCTCATATGAAAAATGATGAGAAATATTTTATTAATGAAGCTCCCTGCAGCAAAATTCAGGTTATATAAAACCGAGGGATGAACAATGTTAGAAAAAGCTACGAGTTCAAATCACATGGATTTAAATAGCCGGAAACTCAAATCCGAGATTGAGTACCGGAAGAATCTGCAGGATATTTGCAACAAGATACATGCCGCCACAAATCTGGACGAGATCCTGGTTTATCTCAAGGATGAAATCACAGGGCTTTTTGAGGCGGAACGGCTGACTGTTTACGTGGTTGACGGCAAAGAGCGGGAGCTTGTGTCGAGATTCAAATCCGGAGACGAAATCGGAGAGATCCGCATTCCCCTGTCCAACAACAGTATATCAGGATGTTCCGCTTTCAAGAAGAAGCTCATAAATATTAAAAATGTTTATAATGATAAGGGACTGGCCGCCGTGGATCCTGATCTGAAATTCGATAAGCGCTGGGATCAAAAGGCGGGTTTTACCACCAAACAGGTTCTCGCGGTCCCGGTTATATGTAAAAACTATCTGCTGGGCGTGATTCAACTCATAAACCGCAAAGACGGGGGGGCATTTTCTAAACTCGATGAGCAGTCTGTTACAGAAATGGCCCATATACTGGGGATTGCGCTGTACAACCAGAAGCGGATGGCAAAAGCAAGGCCCAACAAGTTTGATTGTCTTCTGAAAAACCGTATTCTGACTGAAAAAGAACTCGAAATGGCGATTGCTGATGCCAGAAGAAGAAGAGAGCCTGTTGTAGCGGTTTTAATGTCGGATCTTAAAATATCAAAACAGGATATCGGCAAATCCTTGAGTCAATTTTATAAAGTACCGTTTGTAGAATATAATGCAAATACGCCGGTTCCCAGAGAACTACTTGCCGGCTTGAAAGTCCCTTTCATGCGACACTACGCCTGGGTTCCCCTGCGCGAGGAAGATGAAAAAATCGTTATCGCCATAGACAACCCTTACGATCTTCAGAAGGTTGGAGAAATAAAGTCTCTCTTTACAGGAAAAACGCTTTGCTTTAATGTAGCATTAAAACGGGATGTACTCGATTTTATCAGGCTCTTTACCCGGAAAAAGAAACAACTTGTATCCATAGAAGAGATCCTTTTACAACTCCAGAGTGAGGAAGAAGAGATAGAAGATGAAGAGTACGTCTTGTATGAGGATGACAGTGCTATTGTCCAGCTCGTCAACAAAATTATTATTGATGCCTATAATCGGGGTTCTTCGGATATCCATATAGAGCCATATCCCGGCAAAGAGAAGACTCGAATCCGTATACGAGTGGACGGTGTTTGTGCGGTATTGGAGTCGATTTCTTCCGCTTTTAGAGATAAAATCGTGTCACGTATTAAGATCATGGCCGATCTTAATATTGTGGAACGGCGCAAGCCCCAGGACGGGAAAATCAAATTCAAAAAATACGGCGGTCTTGATATTGAACTGCGGGTGGCAACCATTCCTACCCAGGGGGGAGTGGAAGATGTTGTGATGCGTATTCTGGCCACCGGTAAGACGCGTCCTCTGGATAAAATAGGTTTTTCAACCCGAAACTATAACAATTTTGTCAGCTCAATTACACAGCCATACGGTCTCATCTTTGTATGCGGTCCCACCGGTTCCGGCAAAACATCAACCTTACATTCGGCGTTGTCATATATCAATAATATCGAAAGCAAGATCTGGACCGCTGAAGACCCTGTGGAAATCACCCAGAGAGGGTTGAGGCAGGTACAGGTAAAGCCCAAAATCGGGTTTGACTTTGCCTCCGCCATGCGGGCATTTTTAAGGTCTGACCCGGATGTTATTATGGTGGGTGAGATGCGTGACAGGGAGACAACATCAATAGGAATAGAGGCGTCATTAACCGGGCATCTGGTGTTTTCCACACTGCATACCAACAGCGCACCGGAAAGCATAACCAGGCTTCTTGACATAGGAATGGATCCGTTCAACTTTGCAGATTCTATTCTGTGCGTCCTTGCCCAGCGCCTGGTCCGTACCTTGTGTAAAAATTGCAAGGAATCTTATCACCCCTCAAAAAGTGAATATGAGACGCTGGTTCGGGAATACGGATCTTTTGAATCGTTCGGAAAAAATGTTAATATTCCTTATACCGATGATTTAGTTCTCTACAAGCCGGTGGGCTGTGACCGATGTTACAATACCGGATATACCGGACGGATGGGTCTGCATGAACTGTTGCTGGGGACCGACCCAATAAAAAAACTGATCCAGGACAATTCTCTGATTGAGGTTTTAAGGAATCAGGCAGTAAAAGATGGTATGACGACCCTGAAACAGGACGGAATTAAAAAGATATTTGGTGGGAACGTCGATCTACTGCAGGTTAGGAAGGTTTGTATCAGATGATCGGCTTAACTCAAGGTGCCTTTTCGGCTGCTTCCATAAATCGTTTCAACTGTTTTTCATAATAGCTTTTGTTCGTTAACGTTAACTCAAGGGCTTTGATTTCAGATTCAACCGCCTCTTCAAACCGGCCGTTTGCAAAATAGCTCTCAGCCAGGGTGTCGAGGATATACGGAGATTCTTCGAGTTCAGCCGCTTTTTCTGCAAGATACAACGCTTTTTGAGGATCACGGAATCTTTCGAAGTTACATGTGGCATGAAGCCAGGCGAGGTTGTTCAAAGTATGAGGGGTATCCGGCTTAAGCGCTAATGATTGTTCATACGCTTTTATGGTTTCGGCAAACTTTTCCTGGCTGAAATAAAGGTCGCCCAGCGTGCTGTAAAGATTCGGGTTGTCAGGGGTCCTCTCCAGTTCTCTTAATATTATTTTTTCGAAAAAATGTTTGTTTAATTTCTTGCCGGTTTCACCAAAATTCAAGTTATATCCGATACCTCCGATCAACAGTATCCCCACCAGGTAAACAGCGATGCTTTTTATTATTTTATTATTATGGCGGGTTATCCAAACTCTGTCCGTTTCACATTTTTTCAAATATTCTATCCGGTCTTTAATGCTAAAGTGATGCCAGTTGGGTTTGTCGTATGGCTCACCGCTTGTTGCTGCAATTTTTTCGAAGCAGGAGATAAGAGGTGCCGCACTGTCGAAAAGTGTGTACACGTAAGTGTCTGCCTGGCGCTCGAAATTACGCATAAAATATCCGAAAATAAAACGGAAGTAGATCAGAAAAAATATAATAATTATGAAGCTGAAAATCGATGATGTTACCGCAGTCTGATCGAGGCCGCTATTGCTTATAAATCTGTATATGGGTTCCGTGAAGATAATAAAATATACCAACAGGTCAAAAGTGGCAAAAGAGATCAGCATGTATCCTACAAAAAAGACCAGATAAAAAATAAGATGTTTTTTCTTTATGTGCCCGATTTCATGGGCAATGACCGCATCAACCTCTTCGGGCTCAAGGAATCGCAAAAGATCATTTGTAACAAGGATGTAGCGGAATTTTTTGACCAGCCCCATCACACCGGCGGTTATCATTCTGCCTTCGAATATGGGCCAGTAAAGAATTTCAGCATATTCAAGCCTTGCTTTTCGGCACAGGTTTTCGATCCGTTTTCTATAATAACCGGTTTCCAGGGGTTTGCATCTCCAAAATTTCTGGATTACGGCCGGGCCTGCAATTGCGATGGCAAAAAGAAAAACAATGAAATAGGCAATCTGACCCTGGGTGGTGGAGAGAAAATGTTTTGGCGACTCAAACGGCAGTGCATTAATAATGTCGGCAACTCCGGAAAGGAGCAGCCAGGGTAAAAGCACGGGTACAGAAAAAGAAATTTGAGACAGAATGTATGATCTTCTGGAGAGATCGGAGTTGGAGAGCATCTTATAGGGTCCATGGGCACAGGCCCATACAATTGCAAGGTAGAATATAAAAAGCCCGAGAAATAAAAGCGCCTGAAAAGTCGGGATAATGGAAAGAAAGTCAATGTCTGCCAAAAAGGATGAAAGGTTCAGGCCGTAAATATCGATGGAAAAGAGCACGATGGCCATTATGGATTGCCGCGTTAGCGTAGAGCTGAATTTATGACTGAGTTGAGCAAATCTTCTCTGCGAAAGCCTCCTTTCTATCCTGTAAAATTGTATCCAGGTGATCCATGCGAAAGCAACAATCAGTCCGATAAACAAAATAAAGGTTTCTATTGAGGTAAAATTGGTATCTTCTGAAGGCTGATAGGTGCTGTATATGAGCAGTACAATGATGAAGTATATGAAATTGCCAAACATAGAAATATTTATTTAAACATGAAAAACCTGATCCTCCCTCCGGGCCGTAGGCTGGGCCAGGTTGGAATTAACAAGCTATGCCTTTAATAATAGATATAAGTGCCTAAAGTTTGAAGTGAGCTAAACTGAACTAAAGTTAATGAATGCCGTTGGCACTATCAATTTAAATAAACAATGAGTTACGCTGGCATCCCGCTGTAAACGGGACTCAACTTTAGTCACTTTCAACTTTAGTCACTTTAGACACTTTTTCTTTGTAATACCTTTCTTTTTCACTATAGATGCAGCCGCAATATTGCTGGCGATACATTCCCAACCGTTTTGATTCTTCGATACCCTCTTTCCATCCATCACGAAAATCATGGTAGTAAAATCGTACCCCCACGGCTTTGCCGACCGCTTCGCCGATGGATTTTATCTCGTCGTGTTCCTGAAATTTACTGTACAGGAGTGTGGAGGTAAAATAATCAAATTTACCCCGCTTTGCCACCAGTGCCGTGGAACTCAAGCGCTCATGGTAGCAGTACGAGCAGCGCCTAGATTCCCTGAAGACGACATTCTGGATAAAACCTTCCAGATCGTAACCTTCCTGATAAATGACCCTAAGATTGATGGTTTTGGCATAAGACTGCAATGTTTCTTTGCGTTTCATACATTCCGTATACGGGTGGATATTGTGTTTGTAGAAAAAACCCATTACATTAAAACCTTGCTTATCAAGGGTTTTTACAGTGTATATTGCGCACGGAGCACAGCATATGTGAAGCAGGATCTTCATTCTCTTTTTCCGAAAATAGCGGTTCCGATACGTACAAGGGTCGCCCCCTCCTGGATAGCAACTTCAAAATCACCGGTCATACCCATGGAAAGTTCACTCAAACTAATATTCAACAAACCCTGTTGTTCAAGACGGTCTCTCAGACCCCGAAGGGCCGCGAAATAGGGCCGAACCTTTTCAGGAGCGTTGAAATAGGGCGGCATGGTCATAAGCCCTGTAACCGACAAATTCTCAAGAAGGCTTATGTCCTTTAGCAGATTGTGCGTGTCTCTGACATTTACTCCTGACTTTGAAGCTTCCTCACTGATATTGACCTGTATCAGGACCTTTTGGGTTTTATTAATTTTATGTGACTGTTTATCTAATTCACGGGCCAGTTTAAGCGTATCAACGGAATGAATCAGGTCAAAGAGTCTCACGGCGTATTTGGCCTTGTTGGACTGAAGATGTCCGATGAAATGCCACGATACAGGGTAAGTCGCCAGGTCGTTGAACTTTGTCCGGGCTTCCTGAACATAGTTTTCTCCAAGAATGGTGGCGCCGGCCTGGATAGCTTGTCTGACTCTGTTTGTCGGAACAGTTTTGCTCACCACAACAAGACGGACTGTTTCAGGGTCACGGCCGCATGCACGGGCCGCCGTTTTAATACGGTTTTTTACGTTTTGCAATCTTGTTATCAATTTTTAGAATCATCCTTTGTTAAAAAACCATTTATATTGTTTATAGCTATCACACCTTCCTTTATAAGAAATTCAATGACCTCGCAAACCGGGAGCCCCACAACATTGGTGTAAGAACCGTTGATGCTTTTAACCAGGAAGGTGCCGAGGCCCTGAATGGCGTATGCTCCTGCTTTGTCAAAAGGCTCGGTTGTATGTATGTACCACTCAATTTCTTGATCGGTTAGATTTTTAAAAAGAACTTCTGTTTTAATTGTTTCGGAAAATTTTCGGTTTTTCACTTTGCAGCAGATTGAATAACCGGTAAAAACCTGGTGTGTTTGCCCGCTGAGCTGTTTTAACATGGTTCGGGCTTCGGCTATGGAACCGGGCTTGCCAAGTATGGTCTGGTTTTTCAGGACAATGGTATCGGCACCGATAACCCATTTCCCAGGATACTTTTCTGATACGTTATCGGCCTTGGCTTCGGATAGAACCCTGACATAGGTTTCAGGTGAAGATATAGGGATAGATGTTTCATCAATGCTGCTCGGAATTACAGAAAATGAAAGTCCTGCCTGTTCTAATAGATACCGGCGCCTTGGGGAACTGGATGCAAGTATTAATAACGGATCATCATTTGGATTTTTCATGGGGGTTAAGTATCAGAAGAAATGAAAATTGACAAGCATCAAACCTAAGCCGGATAAACCGGAAAAGTTACAAGTGAGCTAAAGTTTGAAGTGAGCTAAAGTTAAGGAGTCGCTACGCTCCGGTTTCTATAAAAATTGGCCGTATTCCTTAACTTTAGGCACTTTAGATCACTTTAGATCACTTCACACTTAATTGCCGAAGCATTTTTTTTGCCACAAAAAGCACAAAATTCACAATTAAGAAACTAAAAAGCCCGTGATAAGTATAACTTACTGATAAGCTTACAATAACTTGCTGACAATTTCATAAATGTCGGCAAAAGCATGACTTGACTGGTCAAGAGTGATTAGAGGGACCATGTGGGAAATCATTGCACCGATCTGCTTGTCATAAGACACGCTACACAAATCTGTGGTTTGAGTGGTTAAATACTTTTCAGCAACAATTTGTACAATTTGACCTGCATTTTTCTCTTTGTTATCCCTGGCCATGTTGGTAATTATTGTCGGCCGGATATTTTCAATTTCTTTTTTTAAAACTTCCATTACATCTTTTCCGCCGGACTCCTCCATGAACTGAAGAAGTTCTTTGACGGTTCGGATTTTGAGCACATTTTTTGGATCCATGGCTGTTTTAATAAGAGCTTGGAGGGATGGGGTTTTGCTGGAAAGACGGCTTAACCTTCGGTAGACCGCATTTCGAATAAATATATATGCATTCTGAATCGATGTGGGCTCCGGTGTAAGGACGACAATTTTTTTGTTGGCGGCAAGAAAGAAATCGAGAACATTAAAAGAAGTCCCGGCACCAAGATCAAGAATCACGTAGTCGGCGTCTATCCTTGAAAAATGATTTATAAGTTTCACCTTTTGGCTAAAGTGCGGGTTGGCCAGGGAAAGAACGTCACTAGCACCGCTGATAAGGCGAAGGTTTTGAGCCTCGGTATCGATACAAATATCCTCTAATACTTCAAATTTTCGGGTAATAAAATCGTTTAGAGTCTTTAATGGACTTTTAATTCCCAGTAGGGTGTGCAGGTTGGCCCCGCCCAGATCTACGTCCACAAGAACAGTTCGTTTGCCCATTCGGGCAAGCCAAAAAGCCAGGACGGTACTCACAACACTCTTTCCGGCCCCGCCCTTGCCTCCGCCTATGGCCCATATCTGCGGGGTTGATTTGCTGCTGGTATTCTGTTCTTCTTTCACTTGTCACCTTGTTGTTACTACCTGAATTTTGCATGAAAATTGATGATAATCTTTATAATCCTAAATTAAAGCGTGTTTAAACAATATCATAGCACCTTAAATGCCTTGCATATGAAAGCCTCCGACTCGTACAAGATTCAGGCACTAAATTTTAATGGTTATTATTTCAACGTACCATGAGCAAGCGATAATCCAATTGATAAAGAAACGCAGTTTGGGCCCGTGAACAGGTTAAACGGTTATGCCGTCACGACTTTCCCAAAAGCGAGTTCCATAAACTCCATATAAGATTTTGCTCTCCCTCGGATCCATAACAGTAATCCTTCAACAGTCCTCGGTCATTATCGGTCATCTCTTTGAACTGGATACCGACAATGGCTGTTGTTTTTCCTTCCATGGGAACATCCTTACCCCAGACAATAGTGCCCAAAATATTAAGCGTAATAGATTCTATGGGTAAACACATCTGGATTTTTACATTTCTTCCGGTCAGGTTAAAAGAAGGACCGATTTGATACTTCGCACCCAAAATTACACATGCCCCGCCTAAAGAAATATCATCCGTAAACCCGGTGAACTCCAAAGGGGATTTCCCGCCAGGATCCTGAAAGACCTTAACATTCACCTGTGTGGGGAGCTGGTGTCTGACTGTTTTTCGAACTATTTTCGAAAATTTTTTTTCATCCGATTCTAAACGGGATATGTAGAGGCGATCGACCAGAGGCTCGACATCAGGGTATTGTCTGCAAACTTTCGTCAGCATGAATTTGGATATTTTGGCCAATTCAACGCGGGTGATTGTTTTAATATCTGTTTGAGATATTTTTTCCTCTTCAAATGGATAAATTTCACCAAAAAAGTCGTTTTCTATAAGGTCTTTCTTTGTTTTTTCCCGGACCTTTGCATTTTTTTTCAAACGATGGTGGCTCGTTTGTTCCAGGGCTCCGGAAACGACGAAACTCATATCATTTTCCGGATCCCCGAATTTTTTCACCATGCTTTGTGCAGGAAAATACCCGGGGGTCAGTTCATTCATAAAAGCGATAAGTTGCTGAAATGACAGCTTAGAAAAAAAACTCTGCACTGGAGCCTCTTTGGAACTGCCTTTATGAAGATCTGAATAGAATTCCTGTTCCTCCTGATGGGACGGCTTGGCAAGGCGCCACTCAAAGATTTTGGAAACAATTGCCTGTAGTGTCTGGCCCGCTTGAATAAAAAGGTTGGTCGATATTCTGTATGCATCGACAGCTTCGAAGGGTTTCTCTTGTGCCAGGAAGTCTGCAAAGACTCGATGGAGTCGTGGATTATTTGGGAAGACCTTTAACAGGTTTTCAAACTCCGTGAGGGAGTCGATGGTGATAGAGCCCTCAATAATACGGTTTGCGACGCTGTCCCGCATGTCACTGCTGTCGTCCATAATTCACCTTAAGGGTTTTTTTGATTTTTTATGATTTCCATAATTGTATCTATACGCTGGTTCATCATCTCGCTTTTTTTATAAGAAAGGAGTAATATCTCGTAAAATGACTTCATTTTAGTATCAAATTTCAGCAAAATATCACCAAATTGTGCAAGTTCTGCACTCATGGATTTAATCTGATTATGAACATCTTCGGCAGATTTATCGGGTGGCGCAGAAGACTCCTTTTCTCTGAACGCGGTTATCAATTTTTCAAGGTCTTTTTTTTCTCCGTCCGAAAGGCCAACATTTAATGCTGTCTGGTATTCATCCGTCATGTTGTCACCGGTAATCAGGATTCATCATGCTTTTTAAATTCTCTGTTAATCATGGTATCTATGGCGGCAATACTTTCATCAACTGTTCTCAAAGATTCGGAAATCTTGCCGGGATGTTCTGAATTGATGCCGGACTTTTTTTTCAACAGATTGATACTAAGCAACAGAATAATAACAATTGTTAGAAAATTTAACAGGGCCAGCATATATGTCTGAAGATTATAATTGTTGTCGGTAGAAGGTAGTGATTCAGCCGGTTTTATCTGTCCCCGTTTTGCCGTTTCGCCCGGTGCGATCTGAGTCGTTATGGGAGAGGCAGGTACCTTGTTTAAGCTTTCTTTGGAGGACTTTTTTATCCGCTTTGGAGTTATATCCGATGCATCGTTTTTCTTTATTTTAAGCTTATCGCCAATCTCTTTTTCTGGAGATTTTATTGGGATAAGTTTTGGTTCGGTCATTTCCGGCTTGCCTGATTCTTTTTCTGGAGATTTTTCTGGGGTAACCGTTGGTTGTTTGGTTACAAGCTCGGTTAATTCTTTTTCTGATGATTCCTCCGGCATAGCTTTTGGCTCTTTTGTTTCAGGCCCCTTTGATTCTTTCACTGAAGGCTTGGCATGCAAAGATTCCTCCGGCACAACCTCTCTGGTTGGCGGAGTTATTAAGTATGCATCAATAACAACGCGGTCTGGACCGGAAAGAGAAAACGCCTTTAGCTTGAAATAGGGAAAAGAGAGTTTGATGCCGGTTGTCAAAAGAGTTCCCTTTTGAATAAACTCAATGGAACGAACCGGCTGGATTTGGGTTTTCTTATAAAGAATTTGTCGGGGCAGGACCGTTGTGCTGTCAGGAAACACCACGGTAAATTTCCCCTTACCATCGATGACAGGTTCCTTAAATTGAGCAGGGTTTTGGAATTCAAACACAATTCTTGTAAAATCTTGGTGTTTGGCGGTTCTCACATATTTAAGGTTGGCGGCCTGAGTCTCTGCAGCTTGGAGTATGAGGAGAACGGCGGCAATCATCACAAGTCCTGATTTCATATATTTTCTCATGGGGTTATTATACGTCTCGGGAATTCTACAACTTGTAGAAACCACAAGTCTTTTAACGACAATCTGTTTATGCAATCGGCATGGAAGAATGGAATAGTGAAACTTTTTTCTATTTCACCAGAACCATTATTCTCTCCGGGCGCAGGCCCTACCCTTTCTCCGAGCTGTAGGCTCTATGAGCCGGAAGCCAGCCTGTAAGCCCTACGGGCTGGCCTCTGGCTCGTAAAGGCACGATCCTGCGCCTCGGAGAGAAGCGGGGCCGGAGGCCAATTGGGACGAACACTCTAAGTTTGGTATTAAAAAGCCAAAAAAACTATAAAGGAAAGTAAATTGTGTGTCAAATAAAATTGTCCGCGGAAGCTCAACGCCCGTCCGGTCTGGATTAAAATTCTTTTATCATCAGACATAAGCAGAATTTAGGTGTTACGCGACTTCCTGGTAATCAGCGCCAACCACATTATAATCTGATCCGAAAGACGCCGGATCCTATGTGCTCTCAGTTGCGTTTTCACCATTATGCGCTCCGGAAGGGGAGGCCTGTTGTACATGGAAGCTGCTATCTTATGTGAAGCCTGTGTCAGCATCTCTGTCAGACGCTTGATCTGGGCGGTATCTTCGCTTTCTATCACCTGTTTAAGGTCGTTTAACGCTCCCTCAACCTCGGCTATGGTCGCACTGTCTATCTTATCGCCAAGTTCCCTTGTCGATTTTTCAGTTGTATAGATCAATGCATCGGCTGTATTGCGTGCGTCTACAAGTTCCTTTTTATTTCTATCCTCATCGGCATGAAGTCCCGCATCTCTGACCAGCCGGGCAATTTTGCCTTGATGACGATGTTGTTGTCATTATCATAATTATTTGATAATGTCACTATTGCTAAAATTTGTACATTTTTGGATATCCTTATGCGAATTGTTCTTGTTAATCCCAATCCCATGAAACCGCCGGTGACTCCGGTCTCTCTGGACTATCTGGGGAGCGCATGTCGTAATGCCGGAATAAAAATTGATCTGGTTGATTGTTCCGTTGAGCCGGATTGGAGTAGAAAACTCGCACAGGTTTTGACAGAAAAACCGATCCTGGTCGGTGTTACGGTTCGTAACATAGACGATTCTTATTTCGCCAGCCGGGATTTTTCCCTTGGACGAATAACACCGGTTCTGGAAGAAATTAAAAGATTAACACAAGCACCGATTTGTCTTGGCGGAGCCGGTTTTTCTATTTTTCCCTCAGAAGCCCTGAAATTTTGTGATGTACCTTATGGCATATGTGGGGGCGGAGAGGAAGGTTTCGTTAAACTGATAGTCGCGCTTTCAGACAACATCGAACTGGAGTCGGTGCCGGGACTGGTCTGGATGGAGAATGGGAACTATAGAAAAAACGCGATTTTGCCGGTTGCCTTAGAAAAAATAGATTTAGCCTCCAGATCTCTGATTGACAATGCATATTATTTCGATAACGGCGGGCAGGTAGGGTTCGAGACCAAACGCGGGTGTTCATTGGATTGCGTCTATTGCCCGGAGCCCCTGATAAGGGGTAAACAGGTAAGTGTGCGAAATCCACTAAATGTTGTGACGGAATTAACCAATCTTTATATGCGTGGGATCAGTGTTTTTCATACCTGTGACAGCGAGTTTAATTGTCCCTATTCCCATGCTGTTCTGGTATCCAAAGCCATCATTGAATCAGGTCTCGGAAATAAAATTAAATGGTATGCATATTGTTCCCCTGAGTATTTTACCGAAGAGCTGGCATATGTGATGCGTCACGCCGGGTGTGTGGGAATCGACTTCGGGGCCGACCATGGAGATGACAAAATGCTTCGCAGACTCGGCCATGGATATACATCAGATGATTTGATTCGAATTCGGGAAATTTGTCTTAAACATAATATAATTTGCATGTTCGATTTGCTCCTTGGGTCTCCTGGTGAAACCAAAGAATCCATTGAAACAACGATTCGATTAATGAAAAAGATCAAGCCGGAACGTGTGGGCATCAGTCTCGGGGTGAGGCTTTATCCAGTTACGCGGCTAGGACGGGAAATCTTAGAGACATCAAAAGGAACCTTATCGGAAAATCCCGGTCTCTTTGGAGACCTGGAAGATAATAAATCTTTTCTTCGCCCGGTTTATTACTGTGATGCAAATTTGGGTGGAGATGTGGAAGACTGGTTGCATAGTATGGTTGGCGATGACCCGAGATTCCTTCTTGGACGTCGGACCGACGCGAATCTAAGTTACAATTATAATGATAATCCGGAACTGACTGAGGCGATCAAACGCGGGCATCGCGGCGCATATTGGGATATCCTCCGCCGGCTATCGGAGGGAATTCCCCCTTTACAAGAAATCCCATATGATTCGGTCAAAACACCCTGAACAGTATTCGGGGAAAGTGCTGACCTATTTCAACTAAATCTTTCCTTTATATTCAGAAAATATTAAAATTAACGTTATATAAAATAATAGCATCAGAGGATGGTTTTGGCAAGTTTGTATGAAAGGGGAAAACATGGAAAAGAAACCGACAACGGAGAATGCAGAACCTAATATGCTTAACATCAGGATCCATAAAGAGTTAATTAAAAGAATAAAGGTTTTTTGTGCTGAAAAAGAAATAACTGTCCAGGAATTTGTGACCGATGCCATAATTGAAAGATTAGAACTTGTTTACAAAGA
Organism: Thermodesulfobacteriota bacterium; assembly: GCA_034658755.1. Lineage (GTDB taxonomy): Bacteria > Desulfobacterota > Desulfobacteria > Desulfobacterales > UBA11574 > S5133MH16. The sequence goes on from JAYEFV010000058.1 coordinate 15,816, forward strand.
GAGGCGAAAAAAAACCAGACTATAGCTCGGATTAAGACCGCACACCACCATGCATTGTGAAATGTCATACCTGGTGTGGTAGAATTTTTAAAAACAGCGGAAGGCTTGTTCATGTATTGATCATTTGAAAATAATTCATTTTGATGCTTCAGCTTTTTTGACTTTTGCGAATTGTTATCATATCTACTGTCATATCCCAACTAAGTGCGACCAGAACCCCACATGATATTCCACAAAAAAGGATTAAGGAATAAAACGGGAAGAAATGAGTAAACGCAGTAAACATGGCAAAATAGATTAATAATTTCACGATTAATACCTCCTATAAGAAAAAAGCCCATCCTCTCACTCTTTTGAGAAGTTTGCCTTTTTCACGCTTATGTTTATCTGTTATCGGTACAACCTGTGGAGAACTTTAAACCTAAATTGAGCGTAAACAAAATGGAAAAAATATTTAATGTATTTGATTTATTATGCATTTTAGTAGATTCAGATGCATTTTCACAACTCTTCTATTGTTGAGATATAAATTTATTAAAAAATTCAATTTTGTTTACCTTTTGGGCTTCGCTTTCAGCTACGACCCAACAAGTTAGGAAAGCCGATGATACCTCATCTTCTTCGTTATCAAGGGCTCGCAGTAGACGACTACGACTTCGCCCTTGATTCCTCAAATCTGGGGCATCCTCGACTTTCGCTCATTTAGGTTATTATTTTACCAAAATTAAAATTGAACCACTCCGGGTTTAGAAACCAGAGTGGCTCATAATGAATCTGCACACCTAAGACTATTTATTTTTGCCCTTCTTGGCTTTCAGTTTGGCTAAATACTCGGCTTTCTTCTTGGCCATGAGAGCCTTATGTTCAGCCTTACGTGCTTTATACATGGCGCGAGTTGCAGCCTTACGGCATTTCTTTAGCTCTTTAATTGCTTTGGAAATCTCCGCTCGCTTTGTTTTGAGATCGCTGTATTTAAGTCCGACTAAATCGCAGTCTCCATCCGAACAAGGAGACTCCACATAAACAATCTTTTCAACCGGCACCTCCACGATTTTCTCAACCTCGATGATTTCGGGTTCGCAAGCAGGGCAAGCCGGGCATTCAGCAGGAACTTCAACGATTTTCTCAACCTCCACGATTTCAGGCTCGCAAACAGGGCAATCCGGGCACTCACAGAAGTTTTCGGGTGGCGCTTCATGTGCGCATCGAATCCATCCGGCAAGGGTTTTGTCTGCAGGGGCTGTGTAACCGTTTTCAAATTTTATTTGCCAAGCACTATTTCCTGTACTGCCGGCTTGTTCTGTGGCTGTCCAGTAGTATGCCCCACCTGATGCGACTTCAAAGAGTGACGTATCAGCAGCCGGGTTAACTTTATCAAACGCTACGAGCGTGCGTAATTCTTCCACCGTAGGAAGGAACCAGTCACTCATTCCACCGGCTTCAAGATTATTACAATAGTCATTGGCAGCTTCCCAGCTCATACTATCAATACTGGTCTGTACAGACCACACAAGGCCGTCGCTGCTCGTAACCGTTTCACCGTCTCCGTTGTCAACAAAGGTGGTCTCGAGCACATCACCTCTAACACAGCGAATGTATGAATTTGACCAAAGGATATCGACGATTCCGTTTGAAGTGTAAATACCCCAAGCGAAACTGGGAATACTCGGCAATGGAGTACTGGACCAGTATTGGGCACCGACAGTTGTAGTATCGAATACACTTTCGTCTATCGCTGGTGAATTATACCGATAATCAATGATGGTCTGGAGTTCTTCTATGGTCGGAGCACGCCAATCACTATAACCGGCGAACTCTAGATCCTCGCAATACGCGCATGCGGCATCTTTCCCCTGAGTCGCTGAAACGTCATTCCGGATCCACATAAGCCCCGTGACATCGTCGGTTACCGTTTCGTCACCGTTATCGGTGAATGTTGCTGCTGCGGGTGTTGCAGCAGCAAGAAATACCACGATCAGTGTTGTAATTAATATTTTTTTCATTTTAATATCTTCTCTTTAATCTGATTTTAACAGGATTGCTGCACAACGTGTGCAGTCACGTACCACTCAAAAAACGTACAGTTTCAGACTATAACCAAGGTTTTATCACCTCCCTTTTAGTAAAAATTTAATTTTACCTAAAGCGGTAATATTTTCAAAAAGCTAAATCTTTACACTAAATAAAGTTTTTTACTATTTCTTCTTGGCTGCCTATTACTGAATTCTATCGTGACCCGCATATATCCAAAGAAAAAGCCCATTCTCTCGAAGAAAGAATGGGCTTTAATGTTTGCTTGTCCATTGGTCGGGCAACCCCGCTACCCATCATTATCGGGCCGGAGGCTTTGCGTCCCACTCTTTCGAGAAGTTTGCCTTTTTCACAACTATATTTTATATATTATTTATGTATATATTCTATTTTATGCAAAAAAAACAGGCAAGTTTATACTTTGTTTTAAAGTACGAAAATTTGAAATCCTAAAACTGCTTGATTTATAAACGAAAATCACTATAAATTTCTTTAAATGGTAAGCATTAATATAAGCACGCAATCGGCAATCAGAAGTTTTGATTACCAAGATGAGGCATTTATAAGGGAAAAAATAAAATAAGGAGGTTGAGCATGAAAAAATGAATTATTTTAAGTGAAATAATTAAACTAACAACATAACTTATCAGTTTACCCTCACCTAGCTCATCGACGATTAATACAGAAGATTTACCCCATTGAATTTCTCTAAAGGGAGCCCTATTCAACAGGGCAGGCGAAGTTAATCCTCTATTTTCAGCCGATTTGGAGCTAAATGCTCTTGACAATACGATATCAAAAAAGGTAAAGGACGATTTTTTATTATTAACCGCTATATTATATTAGGAGATATACCAATGAAAAAATCAAGTACCGGATTATTAAGTGTTCTATCTGCAGTCATTATCAGTACCATGGTTTTTGGATTTGCCATCCCGGCAACAGCGGCCGACCCCATTAAGCAGCAAGGGCTTGTGGACAAGGCGCGGGTAACCTTTGAAAGCTTTATGACTGATGAAAACCAGGCATGGTTAAAGAAAAACCTGAACCAGGCCAAAGGACTGATCATCATTCCGAGTTTACTCAAAGCCGGGTTTGTTATTGGTGGTT
>JAYEFV010000059.1:0-5347 GCA_034658755.1 Thermodesulfobacteriota bacterium
ATATTGACCCACATATCTCAAGTCCAGTGAGTACCGGTAACACCTCTTGTCAGCAGGTATGTTCTCTGCTGCAAGCACTTTCTCTCCGTCTTTTTCAAGCTCACGGGCCAGGGAAAGAAACCGGAATACGTCGATATATTCTTTTGAGAATATTGAATGATAGGTCCTTACAAAGTCGTGCTTCAGATCTGATAAAAGCATTCCGGCGGCGCAAAATATAGAAGATTCCTTTGGTATCAGTATTCTCGGTATCTCCAGCTCTTTTGCAATCATGGCCGCATGTATCGGGCCGGCACCTCCTGCGCAGACAATAAGAAATTCTCTCGGATCATAACCCCTTTGAACGGATATCTCCCTTATTGCGGATGCCATATTGACATTCATGATATGAAACATCCCATAGGCCGCTTCCACCGGGCTCATATCAAGAGGGCGGGCAATTTTTTCTTCGATGATCTTATCGGCGCCAGGAAAATCAAGTTTCATTTTTCCGCCAGCAAAAAAGTCCGCATTTAAATAGCCAAGAATGAGGTTCGAATCGCTGCATGTGGGTTCGCTCCCTCCAAGACCGTAGCAGGCAGGTCCGGGCCGGGCCCCCGCGCTTTTTGGACCCATCTTGAGAAGCCCTCCCTCATCGATCCACGCAATACTTCCACCGCCTGCGCCGATAGTGTTGATCTGCATCATAGGAAGTGCCAGCGCATAGCGATTTACATTACCATCGGTGGTAACTGTGGGTGTATTATCTTTTATAAGGGCGGCATCAAAGCTCGTGCCTCCCATATCTATTGTAATGAAGTTATTTTCCCCGTGAAGGCTGGTATAGGCTATGCCTGCGATGGGAGCTGCAGCCGGGCCTGATAAAAGGGTGCTGGCTGCCAGCTCCGTGACTGCTTCAGGCGATGTGACGCCCCCATTGGACTGCATTATAAGTAAGATTCCTTTAAAACGTTCATCTCTCAGTTTTTCCGTGAGCCTTAAGAGGTATTTTCTCAGGATGGGGCCTACGGCAGAATTGAGAACCGTTGTGCTCACCCGATTATAAAACCTTACTTGGGGCAAGGTCTTTGAGGAAACAGACAGGTATGCTCCGGGCAGGAGTTCACGCACTTTCTTTTCTGCAAGAAGTTCATTCTTGTCGTTTGCATATGAGTGCATAAAGCATATGGCCACTGCTTCGACTCCCTCGTCTTTAAACAGCTCAATTCCGCTTTCAACGTCAGAAAGATTAACGTCTCGTACAATTTCACCGGCAAAATCTGCTCTCTCCTTTACTGGTATCCTGAGATACCTTGGGACAACCGGAGGTGGAGGAAGATACTTATTGTTATAAAGTTCTTCTCTTATTCCCCTTCTCATCTGGAGAGCATCCCTGAAGCCCCTGGTGGTGAGAAGCCCTGTTTTTGCCACATTCCCCGTCAGCACAGCGTTGGTCGTAACGGTGGTGCCATGTACTATGATCTCAACCTTTTCTAAAAAGGCAGAAAATTCCATATCCTTTGTCTTTGCCATCTCAACAAAACCGTTAACTACGGCAATTGAAGGATCTTCTGGTGTGGAAAGGATTTTGTAGATCTCTGAATTCCCTCCGTCATCCATCAGCAAGAAATCAGTAAAGGTCCCTCCCACGTCAACACCGATCTTGAATCGCATAATTCTTACCTCTACTTGAACTTTTCTGAATCCCTATAAACTTATAATTGGGGCGAAGCTCAGGCATTCAACATGGTAGACTCATTTCATAAGGCCCGGGAGATAAAGGGCAATCTGTGGAAAAATCATAACCAACACCATTACCAGTGCATCACACAAAAGGAATGGCACCCCCGCCTTATAAATATCTCCCATGGTGGTATTTTTAGGCGCCACCCCCTTCATGACGAAAAGCAAAAGCCCAAAAGGCGGGGTCGTGTTGGCCATCTCCATGTTTATCAGCATGATAAGTGAAAACCAGAGCGTATTAAAGTGCAGTGCATTGACAATGGGCAGAAAGATGGGAATGGCAATCATTACCATGGACAGGTTGTCCATGAAGCAGCCCAAGAACAGAAGCAACACCTGCATGGAGATCAGGACCATCACAGGGGGCAGATCAAGATCAGTGACCACGCGGATGAGACCCGCACTTGCGCCTGAAAAGGCCATGATCTGGCTGAAGGTCATGGAACCCACAATAATCATAAACATCATGGACGTGATTCGTACGGCGCCAATGATACTGCTTTTCAATATGCCTACATTCATTTTCCTGTAGGCCATGGCAAGCACGATAGTACCTAAGGCCCCAAGAGCAGCCGCCTCGGAAGGAGTGGCAATTCCAAGAAATATGAGGCCGATCACCAAGAATATGATTAACCCAAGGGGCAACACGTGTATAACGGTTCCCTTTATTTTGGCTATTATCGGTATCTCTGATACTTCATAGGACGGCGCAAGCTCCGGCTGCAACCAGCATCTGATCACCACATAAGAGCCATAGAAAAAAGCCATAAGGCACCCTGGCAGGATGCCGGCGATCAATAGCCCGCCCACAGATATCTGATTCAATGCCGCCAGCAGGATCGCAAGGGCGCTTGGGGGGATAAGCATGGAAAGCCCTCCACTGCCCATGACAGGGCCGATGGCCATTGTTTTACTATAACCCCTTTTCTCCATATCCGGCACCAGCAACGACCCAAGAATAGCGGTTGTGGCCAGCGTTGACCCGCTCATGGTGGAAAAGATGGCCCCGCCCGTAATTGCCAGCAGGGAAAGCCTTCCGGGAATCCTGCCGATCCATTGATCCATCAAATCAATGGCTTTGAACCCAAGCTTGGAATGAAACATCACCTCTCCCATGAGTATAAAGAGAGGAACAGGGAGCAGGCTGAAAGAAGTGAGAGACTCCTCCATGTTGACGACCAATTGAATGATTCCCGGCTCCCCGCCAAGGAATAACACGGCCCCTAAGATATCAACGAACAGAAAAGCTACTGCCACTGGCATACCTGATAACATCAGGACTACCATGGTGCCCAATAACAGAATTAGAGCCTGCCACCAATCCATGCTTTTCCTACTTAGTGTCTGAATGAAAACTAGGAATTTTTTCCAAGATCAAGGAAGGCGAAAATTATAACCACAGGAATACATTTAAGTATTTCGAGGATTATAATTTGAGCCTGACGCAGAGATTGGGAAAAATAACAGTTTTCGGCCGGGCACTATTTAAGTAAAACTATGGTCACAGGTTTCCCCATGACCACAGTGGGGTAATAGGTCTATTCTACTTTCTCATTTTTTGTCCCGGATGCCTTATAATACCTATAGGCCCTCCTGATAAACTGGATGGAAAACAGGAAGCATCCTATGGGAATGACCATAATCACCAAAAACTCAGGGATCTTTAGATACTTGAGAGTGGGAACTTTGCGCTGGTAAAAATCAATTGTGATGTAAGTCCCATAGTAAGTAAGAATCGCAAGCACTAAGCAGGACAACAATGAGGTTACCATGTTTATGAGGGACCGGGCTTTCCCGGTAAGTCGATTCAGCACTATATCAATCCGTATATGACTCTCCTCCCTGAGCACAAACGCGGCTGCCAGAAAAGGGATATATAGAAGAATATATTCGCTGAACTGAAGCACCCATCCTGTGGGCCTGTTGAAGAAATACCTCATCACCACATCTATACACACGGTTATAAGGGAGAACATCATCAGCAGGCCCGCAAGCCATGCAAATCCCTCCATAAGTCTGTCCAATATGCGGCCCATTTTTGACAAAAAATCCATTTCAACCGGCCGTTAAGGGCTGAGAAGCTTTTTGAGTTTGGGGCCCAGTGTCGGATTCTGCTTGATGATTTCGTCCCAGCCCGCTTCATAGGCCAGGTCTACATACCATTTGGTATCCTCAGAAGAAAACTTTATCACCTTCATTCCCCTTTTTTGCATCTCCTGGTATTCTTTTTCCGCAATTTCAGCCATAACCTTGCTGTATTCTTTTTCGTTTTTAATCATACAATCAGTCAAAAGCTTCTGAAGATGCGCGGGAAGGTTCTGCCAGCTCTTAAGGTTAAACAACGCCTCAATGTTCATCTGATAGATCCTGGGCTCCAGGATATACTTGCACACATCGACCCATCCCATCTGTACGTTACCCAAAATGGACCAGGCGTATCCGTCGATTGTTCCTCTCTCAAGGGCGGTATAAATGTCGGAACCCGGCATGGTGACTGGAACCGCTCCCAACCTCTTGACAAAAGGTTCATAGGTTGCTGAGACGCGAATCTTCTGTCCTTTCAGTTCTCCTGGGTTTTTCACCTCCTTATTAGTGAATATGTTGAACCATACGCCAAATTCCGGCCTGCCCAGATAATATATATTGTGTTTTTTAAAGAGATCCACCCTTAAATCGTAGTAGCCATTTTCACGTTCTTTGATAGGATCAAGGCGGCCAAGGTGTGTGTAAGCCGCCCCTGTAATCTGCCGACCATAATAAGATTCGCAGCCATAGATGATGTCTACGACGCCGTTACGCAGCGCCTCGAATTGCTTGAACCCTGGGATGGCTTCAGGCCCCCCCGTAAAGATAATCTCCAGTTCACCTTTGGCCTTTTTGTTGACATCTTCTATAAATTTCATCCAGGCGGTCATGTTGGTATCGCCCTTCGGCAAAAAGGTGACCATCTTGAGCTTTATGGGCCCCTTACCATACACAGGTGTTAAGGCTATTGCGACACCCAGCACTACAATCAAACAAAAAATGAGCTTCTTCATTTTTCCTTCCTCCTTTAAAAAGTTAAAGATTCATCAGAAAGCACTGCCGCCGGGCAGCTTCCATTATCTTGCCGGATTCCCATCACCTCCTTCCTCATCCATGGGGTCTGCTCTTGACTCTTACTAACATTCCATATGAGTCAAGAGCAGACCCGTGGATACTAATATTTTACCTCTGGTGCCATAACAGGCGGCCAGACTAAGAAAAACATTACCAGAGCATCAAAAGTATGCACAGACAAGTCTTTCCCAAGCCGCACTGTAATAGCCCGTCCTCGTTCATGGCATTGTTGTGCGTTAGTTGCTATTATTATTTTAATTTTGTTTTAATTTTTTTAATTTTGATTGCTTTTTTTAAATATGATTTTTGTTCATCAGTTGCTACTTTGATCGCAAAATTATAAACTTTGTTAACAAAGGATTCATAACTATCCCTTCGGATTAAAGGTATAACGATACCTGAAAAATCCTCCGGGCTTTTTATTTTTGCTAATGAAGTAATGTATGCACGAATATATTCTTTTTCATCCCCAGGAATCATCCAGCTGCCGTATTCATCAGCAAAAACGATTTCCTCACCGGAATCC